>JACRJI010000010.1 GCA_016235665.1 candidate division TA06 bacterium
AGAAGACAGCTGATTTGGTACAAAACGTAGCCTTAACCCTGTTATGTTCTTTTTCTTTTTGTGCCGCCCCTTCGTTTGCAAGGTAAATAGCCGTCTCAGGGCAGGCTCCAGAAAAAGAACCAAAAGAAAAAGCTCGTCGCTGAAAACTCTCCTGGCCATGCTTACGCTAAAGCTTCAGCAGGCCCGCGCTGCGCTTCTCGTTGCCGGCGGGCTTGTCTGAACTCGGGCTTTGGCCAAGCCCTCAAACATGCAGACAAGCTTTTTCCGCCGTCAACTGCGATGCTCACTGATCGTTTTAACGCGACATACCGGGGTTGGCACCGGTTGTTCAACCAGTTTCCTGAGCTGATTAGGTAAGCATTCTCCATTTTTTCTTGACTTTAAAGCAGGGTAAGGTTAAACTTATGCGTCATGAACAAAAATCTCAATCTTCCCAATATCCTCTCGCTGGCCAGGCTGGCACTGCTGCCGTTCATAGTGCTTTGTTTGAAACACAACCAGAACGGGATGTTGCTGGTCCTGCTGTTTCTAGCCGTGCTGACCGATTATTTCGACGGGTTCTTTGCCCGCCGGCTGGGGCAGGTCACGGATTCCGGAAAGATACTGGACCCTTTAGCCGACAAGATCTGCGTCAACACCCTGACCATGGCACTGTGGCTGTGGCGGGGATTTCCGTTGTGGGCGGCCGTTCTGATAGTGGTCAGGGATTTGATGATTGTGATTGGTGGGTTGTTGATTATGCGTAAGAAAAAAGTAGTGCCTGTCTCCAACTGGCCGGGGAAGTGGGCGGTCACCTTCATGGCGGCCACCATCATCTGCTATTCGTTGAACTGGCAGCCCTGGGGGTTGTACCTGTTGTATGTTTCGGTGGTGATGGTTTTTATATCGGGGGTGGTTTATCTTGCCAGGTTTCACAGGAACGGTTCGGGGAGTGAGAATCCAAAGTAGAGATAACAGTAGAAAGGGCAGCGGTATATGGAAAACATCAACTACGAAGTTTTGTCAGGCTTATTGATAGTCTTGTTTCAGACAAAGCACACACCTTCGAATCTTAGTGTGACCAACCCGGTGAAATGGCTGGACAAAGCCAGGAATATATACGGCCCGGACGACCCCAGCCTGGTGCCTTTTTTGCTTAATGTGGCCCAAGCCTTCTTATTATACGGGACCACTTATCAGACAGTGGGTCCGGTTCCGTCATACGGGCCTACCAACTGCAATAACGCACTGCCACATCTGGAAAAGGCTTACGAGATCCGCAAAAGAAGCTCGCCTCCCGACAGTCTGGAAATGGCCGAAGTGATGGCTCCGCTGGGCACCTGCCTGGCTTTTATGGGAAAGCACGACCGGGCCGATTTTTATTTGAAAAAGTCCCTGGAGATCCGCGAGTCTAAACTGGGCAACGATAATCCCCTGGTGGGGCGGGTGCTTTTAGGCATGGCCATGAACCAGATACTGCAGTCGCAGCCGGGCGCCCAGCCGGTTATTGTTAAAACGATGCTTTCGGTCAACCCGCTGCCGGTGCATATGCTGCCTCCCGCTTCCCGGGAATATGCCTCCAGGTCTTTGGCTATCTATAATGATCTGCAAAAGCAGAAATACGGGCAGGAAACCTGGTACAAGCAGGATAACGCCTTCAGCTTTGACGCCCAGGAAACCGCTTTCAAGCTGTATGAGGACGAGGGAAGCGATCTGATGGATAACATCAAGGCCATCAAGGAAGCGGAAGGCGGGCCGCAAGGCGGCGGCTGTTTTGTGGCTACCGCCGTTTACGGCGATTATGACTGTCCCCAAGTGATGGCGCTGAGGAAGTTTCGGGATGAGAGGTTGCTGCCGGATCCCCTGGGACGGGCCGTGGTCTTCCTGTATTATACAGTAGGGCCTTATCTGGCGATGGTGGTGGGCAAGTTGCCGTGGCTGTCAAAGGCCCTGCGCCATCTTTTGAATGCCGTGATCAGAAAAATCAAATAACATCCTTCACGGCTAAAGATAAATAATAAACACAGCGAGGTTCCGGATATGCCAAGCCAGGTCTATTTCACCGATTTCAGCGAATCGTCCCAGCGCAACATCTACGCCAAGCTCTCTGAAATAATAGACAAAATGCCGCTCTCCAAGGTTGTGGCCAAGGGCGACTTGGTGGCGGTCAAGGTCCATTTTGGCGAGCGGGGCAACACCGCCTTCGTCCAGCCGCACTTTGTGCGGGCGGTGGTGGACAAGATAAAAGCGCTGGGCGCCAAGCCCTTCGTCACCGACGCCAACACCCTGTACGTGGGCAGCCGCTCCAACTCGGTGGACCACCTGGAGACTGCCCACCAGCATGGGTTCACCTACTCCTCGCTGGGATGCCCGGTGATGATCGCCGACGGCCTGCGGGGCGGGGCGTATGTGGAGGTCGCGGTCAACGGCACCCACCTGAAGAAAGTGAAGCTGGCCCACGACCTGTACAAGGCCGACGCCATCGTCTGCGTCACCCACTTTAAGGGCCACGAGCTGGCGGGCTTCGGCGGCAGCATCAAGAACCTGGGGATGGGCGGCGGGGCCCGGGGCGGCAAGCTGGCCATGCATTCGGACGTCACGCCGGTGATCAAGGCCGAGAAGTGCATAGCCTGCGGCAAGTGCGCCGAGAACTGCCCGGCCGATGCCATCGTCATTGATAAATACGCGGTGATAGACCCCAAGAAGTGCATCGGCTGCGGCTCGTGCATAGTGGTCTGCCCCACCCACGCCGCCCGCAACGGCTGGGACACCGGGGCCCAAAAGATGCAGGAGAAGATGGCGGAGTACCTGGCCGGGTTTGCCCAGAACAAAAAGGGCAAGATAGGATATCTGAATTTCATCATGAACGTCTCGCCGGCCTGCGACTGCTACGGCCACGCCGACAACCCGATAGTGCCGGACTTAGGGCTCTGCGGCTCGCTGGACCCGGTGGCCATTGACGCGGCCAGCAACGACCTGGTGATGCAGGCCGGGGGGAACAAGAACTCGGCGCTGGAGAAGGCCCACAAACCGGGCAGCGACAAGTTCAGGGATATTTACGCGGAGGTGGACTGGGCCTGGCAACTGGATCATGCGGAGAAGCTGGGACTGGGGAGCAGGAAGTATGAGTTGGTGACAATATAGAAAACAAATCAATAAAGTAAGGTTACATCATGCATAAAAACAATAAAGCAAACATTTGGGTTTACATTCTGCCAAATCTATTTATTGTATTGTCATGGCTTATATATTTATATGTGATAACACAAAAATTAACCTGTTGGGAACAACGATCTGGTTTTGGGGATATGTTTGGTGCGCTTAGCGCGTTATTTACTGGTTTTGCGTTTGCTGGGGTGATAATAACAGTATATTTACAGAGAGAAGAATTAGCTTTACAACGAGAAGAGTTATTTACAACAAGGGAGGAGTTTAAGGCACAAACAAAAACTTTCAATAAGCAATTATTTGAAACTTCTTTCTATCAACTTTTAAATTACCAAAACAATATTGTAAAAGAAATGGATCTGCGTACAGTTGTTGTCAATAGCAATGCTATCGGTAGAATTTGCTTCAGAGAGTTATATGATATATTTAAAAGAGAATATTGTGAAACAGTAAGGGACATGAAAGACCAGGAAGAAATAAACAACGCGATTCACGCTTATGAAAAGTTCTATGATAATAATCAGCCATTTGTCGCACATTATTTTACAAATTTGTACATAATGCTTAAATACATTGACAATGCTGAATTTATTGGAAGTGAAGACCAGGTATATAAAGAAAAAAAGTATTATACGAATATCATTAGGGCACAATTATCTACTTATGAATTGTTGCTTTTGGGTTATCATAGTTTAAGCACAATAAATCTAAGGTATAACGGTATTTTGAATAAATACAACATATTAAAATTCCTACCAGCAAATAGATTGTTAAAACCTGAACATGAAACAGTAATAAAAAATATACTGGAGTTTACAGCAAACGATGAAGAATGGTCAAAAATAAGTGGTAAAAGCAAGGGTGGCTAAGCTAAGATTATGTAAGGGCCCGAACAATATAAACCGCTAATATACCATATTCCCATACTAACTTGTAAATTAAGACCTGTTTTTAATTAGTAATTAGTAAAAAAGGAGTTGTATATGGGATTAATGATTCATAGCTTAGAAATGCTTTCGCAAAATGCTAGAAGGGACTATTATATTTATATTCTTGATTATGGTTGGCAAGAACCCTTGTCGCAAACTTTGCGAAACAATTTTCAAAACATGGCCGAGAGAGCATCGAAAAATGAATCGGCCGTTATAATTGGTGTGGGTGATGTCGGTCATTTTGACACAGAGGTTTTGTCGTGGCATAATATCAATGGTGATAATGCTGATGAATTATTACCGGCGATACTGATTACTCGTACTAACCCCCATGATTTTAAAAATATGGAGACAATTCGTAATCCCGATAAAGACTTTTCTTTTATTCTCATACCAATAAAAAAGGTGTGTAAAACAGAAACAGAGGTCGTCGCTTTAATTAAAAGTATTTTTAAAGATATTGAAAGTAAAAAAGATCTCAAGGGTTTTAAAGTAAGTAAGGAATTGAAACCGGGCATTGGGGGAGCCATTGTTAAATCGATAATTCTTGAACCAAATTTTAGTGGTATTGGTTTTAGTTTCAACAAACTGAAAGATTCTTTAAAATAAGACCTTGTCAGCCGTAGCATAAAATAATTTAGTTGGCACATGTATGGTAAGCACAACTGCTTTGGATGCATAACTCGTAGCACGATTCATCTAATTCGTAGCACAAAATTAAACCATAAAGGAAACATATGGCACTCAAACAAACCCTCGGCAACCTGTTCTTCAAATGGCGCAGCTACACGCCTATCCCGCTGCTTTTGGCGGCCCTCTATTTTGCCAGGCCCACCTGGTGGTCTCTGGCCATCGGCATCGCGGTCACTTTCATGGGCGAGGCCGTCCGGATCTGGGCGCTGTCCTATGCCGGCGGCAGCACCCGCACCCTTTCCCCGGACGTGGGCCGGCTGATCACCGGCGGGCCATTCGGCTTTGTCCGCAACCCGCTGTACGTGGGGAATTTCCTGGTCTCGCTGGGGGTGTGCCTGGCCGCCTGGCCCTGGATGCCCTGGATGATCCTGGTCTTCATCGGCGCCTTCTTTTTGCAGTACGTGTTCATCGTGGCGTTGGAGGAGGAGACCCTGGCCGGCAAGCTGGGAGCTGAGTATCAGGAGTACTGCCAAAAAGTACCGCGCTGGCTGCCGCGGCTCAGCCACTTCGGCCCGCGCTTTCCGGAAAAGGGCGACACCAAAGCCGCTTTCCGGGCCGAGCGCCGCACCCTGCAGACTTTGTGTATCACCTTGCTGGCGGTGGTGGGGATCTTCATGTGGCGGGTGATGAAGGGATACTAGGACCAAAATTGCCACAGAGACACTGAGGCACAGAGGGTTAATCAATATTTGGGATCTATGAATTGGGTTGTTAGTCTTACTCTGTGTCTCTGAGCCTCTGTGGCCGGTTATTTTTCTAACAACTATGAACAGTGTGCTGTATCTGCATAACCCTGCAGACCGTGTGCATCACCTTGCTGGCGGTGGTGGGGATCTTCATGTGGCGGGTGATGCAGGGATACTGACGGTTTTTTGCCACAGAGGCTCAGAGACACAGAGTGATACTTGCTCTTGTTAATGTCTGGTTGTAGATGATTGAATTTCCCTCCGTGCCTCAGTGTCTCTGTGGCTAAGTTTGGGTAATTTTAACTATGAACAGTTTGCTGTATCTACATAACCAGTATCAGCGGCAAGCCGCATGGACCAAGGCTCTACGGCTTTCTCTGTACCGCAGGGTACAACTGGCCGGGAAGAAGAACATCCTGGAACTGGGATGCGGCAGCGGGGTCATCCTAAGCGAGATCTCGGAGCGCACGGAGGCCCGGCTTTGCGGGATAGAGGCCGACCCCCAAATGACGGCCCTGGCCAAAGCCCAATATCCAGGCATAGAATTCAGGACGGCCCGGGCTGAAAAGCTTCCCTTTCCGGCCAACTCTTTTGACCTGATAGTCACCCACTACTTCTGGTTGTGGCAGAAAGATCCCGAAGCCGTCCTATCTGAGGCCCTCCGGGTCCTAAAAAAAGGCGGGCACCTGATCAGCCTGTGCGAGCCGGACTATATGGGCCGCATTGACGAACCGACGGAGCTGGGAGGGATAAGGGATTTGATTTTAGGGACACTGGCCAAACAGGGCGCGGATCCGGGCCTGGCCGGTAAACTCGAAACTCTCATGTCCCAAGCCGGGTTCAAGACCGAAGCCGGGCGGCAGGATGGCTGCTGGGACTGGCGGGAGTACCGGAAGCAGTTTGACCGGGAATGGGAATTCATTGAGGATCTGTGCGGCTTTGGGAAGAGGCTGGAAGCTTTGAAACAGAAGGACCTTCAGGCGGTGGCGGAGAAAAAGAGAAGGATGTGCATGCCGGTGCGCTGGGTCATAGGACAGAAGTAAAGACCGTTTTTTGCCACAGAGACTCAAAGACACAGAGGGGTTTAATTTTTATAGCTTGTGCATAAAAACACAAAAAAGGCGTGTCATAAACTACCATTAAAAAAACCGGCTGGGCCGGTTTTTTTGTTGTAAAGCAAGGACCTTATGCCCATCCCTCTCCTAATGCTTTAGGAGAGGGAAAAGGGTGAGGTCAAGCGGCATTTTTATTGTTGACAGAGCCCTAATTGCTTGCTATACTTACAGTTTATATGATGGGGCAGTGGGCTTTAACCAGACATAAAAATATCATTTCAGGTGAATAAAATGAAAAAATACGGCGTAATATTGTTGTCACTTTTGACGGTTTCCTGCGTTACCCTGCAGCCGGCGGTGGACAAGAAACCCCCAGTATCACAGGACCAGAAAGCCAGGGAGGAACTGCGGCTGAAAAAGGAAGCAGAGGCCGCCGGCCTCCTGGAAAAGGCCAAAGAACAGTATTCCGAACGCAAGCCGGCCGAGGCGGCGGAGACACTGCAGCAGTTGCTGGCCAAGCATCCCGAGACGCCGGCGGCCGCGGAGGCTCTCTACCTGACGGCACTGTACCGCCTTGAGCTGAAACAGACAGACCTGGCCTTGCAAAACGGCTTCAAGCTGACCGAGAAATATCCCGATTCCGAATTTTGGGCCAAGACCAAGAAGGTGCTGGGCGACTGTTACACCGAGAACAAGGACTATGTGAAAGCCGGTCAGCAGTATCTGGAGGGCATGGCCAAGGCCAAGGCTCCGGAGGACCGCGAGACCATCAGGCTGCCGCTGCTGACGCTGATCAACGAAAAATTATCCGCGGGCGAACTGCGGATACTCTACAAGACATATTCCACTACTGAGACCGCCCCGGCCATGGGCCTGAGATTATGCAAACTGGAGCTGGAAGCCAAGAACATTTCCGAGGCTAAAAAACTGCTGGCGGACCTCGCCAAAAAATATCCCGCCAGCGGAGAGGCCGGAACCGCCAATCTTCTGTTATCCCAGTTGTCCGGTGAGAACACCCTGATCCCGGCGGTCCCGGTGGAAAAGAAGATCGGCCTGCTGGCGCCCCTGACCGGCAAGTTCGGGGAATTCGGGCTGGCGGTGCAGAACGGGGTGGAACTGGCATTTGAGGAATACAACCAGAAGGCCGCCGAAAAATTCAAAATAGTATCGTCCGACACCAAGGGCGACGCCATCGATGCGGTCAAACAGGCCCGGCGGCTGGCCGACTCCTCCATGGTGATGGGGCTGATCGGCGAAGTGCTTTCCACCGCCACCATCGCCGCGGCCGGGGTGGCCGATGTGTTGGGCGTTCCCCTGCTTTCGCCCACCGCCACCGATGACCGGATCTCGACCATCGGGCCCAACATCTTTCAGCTGAACCCCAGCCTGAGCTGGCAGGGGCCGGCGGTGGCCCAGTACGCGGTGAAAGCCCGGGGTTTTAAGACCCTGGCCATGCTGTATCCCGACGAGGGCGCCTGGGAATCGGTGGCCCAGGCTTTTGCCAGGGAGGCCGCCAAGCTGGGGGCCAGGATGGTCTATGCCCAGGCCTACACCCCAGGCACCACCGACTTCAAGGCCCAGATCGACCAGCTGCGGCTGGTGAAGGTGGACGCGTTGTTCCTGCCGGCCTCGCCCTCGGACATCGTGATGATAGCGCCCCAGCTGGCCTACAACCAGGTGAAGCTACAGTTATTGGGCCCGGAATCCTGGGGAGACCCCAAGGTTTCGGCCCAGGGCGACGTTTACGTGGAGGGGGCCATCTTCGCCGTGCTTTCGGAAAGCTCGGAGCTGGCCCAGTCCTCGGCCGCCTTTGAAGAGCGCTTTAAGAAGCGCTACGGCAAGCCGCCGTCCAAGCAGGCCGCCCAGGGCTACGATGCCGCCAGGATCATGATCGCCGCCTTGCAAAAGAACCCGGCCTCCCGCCAGGAACTGCGGACCTATCTGACCAGCGGCGATTTCACCAGGCTGAAACTCTCGGGCCAGGGAAGCTTCGGGCGGTTCGGGGCCCAGCCCAAGGCCAAGATGATGACCATCAAGAACCGGCAGGCGGTGGGCCTGGATGAAGCGGCTGCGGCCAAGGACAAGAAGACCCCGGCCCCGGTGAAGAACGAAAAGGCCAAGGCCGACAGCACCAAGAAGGAAACACCCAAGCCGAAGAAACCGTAATGGGACGCTGATTAACGCGGATTACGCAGATAGATCTAATTCTTCATGGGAGCTTATAAAGAAACCATGAAAGCAGGAAATTGATTATTAAGACATTATCAAGAGAGTTCAGGAAACAGGTTGTTTAACTGGTGCCTACCCCGGTTGTCGCGTTAAAACGATCAGTGAGCATCGCAGTTGATGGCGGAAAAAGCTTGTCTGGCCTGTTTGAGGGCTTGGCCAAAGCCCGAGTTCAGACAAGCCAGCCAGCAACGAGAAGCGCAGCGCCCGGAGAGTTTTAAGCGACGAGCTTTTTTCTTTTTGGTTCTTTTTCTTAGTTGGCGGTACAAAAAAGAAAAAGAACACAGTCCGGTATTATCTGCGTTTTTAAAAGTCACTATTTTCTTTAGACTTCTCCCAGGTAAGATAGATAGTCATTAATATTTGTAATCAGTCTTATTGTGAAACTGTTTTCCAGCATGATCGGCCAGGAAGTGGCCAAGAAGATACTGCGCCGGTCCTTTGAGGAAAACCGGCTGGCCCAGAGCTATCTGTTCTACGGCCCTTCCGGGGTGGGCAAGGAGATGGCGGCCTTTGAGCTGGCCCAGGCCCTTAATTGCACCGGGGTGGAGGCCCCCTGCGGCGCCTGCAGTCAGTGCAAAAAGACGGTGGAGTTCAACCACCCCGATCTGCACTACGTCTTTCCGGTGCCCCATCCCTCCGGCGAGAGCGACAAGAAAAAACTGGCCGAGGAGATAGCCGAGCTGCTGGCCCGGAAGGCCGAAAAGCCTTACCTGTCGCTGGATTTCGACCGGCCGGTGGCCATTACCATAGACGACATCAGGGCCCTGCAGGCCAAACTTTCGCTCCAGCCCTATCAGGGAAAAAAGAAGGCGGTGATCATAATCAAGCCCGAGGCCATGACCACCGAGGCGGCCAACGCCTTCCTAAAAACCCTGGAGGAACCGTCCCCCACCACCAATTTCATCCTGGTCTGCGACAAGCCCAACGCCCTGCTTTCCACCATCCTCTCCCGCTGCCAGAAGATCCGCTTCATGCGGCTGGACAGGGCGGCGGTGGTCCAGAACCTGGAGGAGCGCCACGGGCTGGATCCTGCCCAGGCCAAAATGCTGGCCTCCCTTAGCCAGGGAAGTCTGGGGCAGGCCCTGGAGATGATGGACCTGGATCTGCTGGAGGAGCGCCGGATGGCCGGGGACCTTTTGCGGGCCGGGCTGGAAAAGAGATACGCCGAGATGATGGAGGCCATAGACCTGGCCACCGGCGAAAAGGGCCGCCCCCAGCGGGTGCTGGAGCTGATGTCGGCCATAGCGCTGGAGGCCCTGCACCCCGAGCCCCAGGCCTCACCTGAAATATTATCCCTGGCCCGGCTGCTGACAGAACCGCAGCTCAATAGGATCACCGCCAACATGGAACTGGCCCGGACGGCCCTGAACCGGAACGTAACCCCCAGGCTGTGCCTGATGGCCGCCTGCAGTCCCGATATAATAAAAGAGGAGCTATGAGCGAAAACCTGATAATGGTGCGCTTCAAGGAAGCGCGTTCCAAATACTATCTCAATCCCCAGGCCTACAGCCTGGTCCCGGGGGAAATGGTGATCGTCACCACCGATAACGGCGAGGAGCTGGGCGCGGTGGAGGGCGAGCGGGCCATTCTCAAGGAAAAATTCAAGGCGGCCGGAGAAGTGCTGCGCAAGGCGGCGGAGGAGGACATAGTGAAGTTCCAGGCCAACCGCAAGCGCGAGACCGAGTCCTACCAGGCCTGCCTGGACCTGATCCACCGGCACGGCCTGCAGATGACCCTGGTGGACGTGGAGGCCAAGTTCGACGGATCAAAACTGACCTTTTACTTCACCGCAGAAAAGCGGGTGGACTTCCGTTCCCTGGTGCGGGACCTGGCCGCCATGTTCAAGGGCCGGATCGAGATGCACCAGATAGGGGTGCGGGACGAGGCCCGGCGGGTGGGCGGGCTGGGGTTATGCGGCCGCCAGCTGTGCTGCGTGGCCTGGCTTAACGAGTTCGAGCCGGTGACCCTGAAGATGGCCAAGGAGCAGAACCTGTCCACCACCTCCAACAAGATGCTGGGTCTGTGCGGCCGCCTGATGTGCTGCCTGACCTACGAAGACCGCTATTACGAGGAGGCCCACCGCAGCATGCCCCGGGTGGGTTCGGTGGTCGTCACCCCCAAGGGCCCGGGCACGGTCTACAAGGTGGACATCTTCAAACAAAAAGTGATGGTCAGGTTCGAGGAAGGCCACGGGGAATTCGAGGTAGCGGAGGTTTCCAAGAAATGAGCAAGTTCTACATCACCACCGCCATACCGTTCGTCAACGCCAAACCGCATATCGGCTTTGCGCTGGAGACGGTGCAGACCGACGCTTTGGCCCGCTATCACCGGCTGTTCGGGCGCCAGGTGCGCTTTTTGACCGGTTCTGACGAGAACAGCCTTAAGAACGTGCAGACCGCGGAGAAGGAGGGGATCCCCACCGAGGCGCTGGTCAAGCGGAACGCCAAGTTCTTCGCCGACATGCACGATTACCTGTCGCTTTCCAACGATGACTTCATCCGCACCAGCTCCGAGGAACGCCACAAAAAGGGCGTGGAAAAGTTATGGCAGGCCTGCCTGGAGAACGGCGACATCTACAAAAAGCGCTATCAGGGGCTTTACTGCGTGGGCTGCGAGGGGTTCTACACCCCGGACGAACTGGTGGACGGCAAGTGCCCGGAGCACGAGACCGTGCCGGAAAACATCGAAGAGGAGAATTATTTCTTCAAGCTGTCCAAATACCAAACGCAGCTGGAGGAGCTGATAGGATCCGACCAGTATCTGATAACGCCCAAGACCCGCAAGAACGAGGTGTTGTCCTTTGTCCGGAGCGGGCTGGAGGACATCTCGGTCTCCCGTTCCAGGGAACGGGCCAAGGGCTGGGGCATACCGGTTCCCGGCGATCCCAATCAGGTGGTCTATGTCTGGTTCGACGCCTTGTCCAACTACATCAACGCACTGGGTTACGCCGATCCCGGACAGCTCTTTAAGGATTTCTGGACCGACTGTCCGGAACGGGTGCACGTCGTCGGCAAGGGCATCATCCGCTTTCACGCGGTCTACTGGCCGGCCTTTCTGATGTCGGCCAAGGTCGCTTTGCCCCACAAACTGCTGGTGCACGGATACATCACGGCCGACGGGCAGAAGATGTCCAAGTCTTTGGGCAACGTGATAGACCCCGAGGCCATAACCAAGCGGTACGGCACCGACCAGGTGCGCTATTTCCTTTTGTCGGAAATATCGACCACCGGCGACGGTGATTTCAGCTATACCCGGGCGGAACAGAGGATCAACAGCGACCTGGCCAACGATTACGGCAACCTGGCCAGCCGGATATTCAAGATGATGGACAATTACTGCGGAGGCCTTGTCCCGGAAGCCGGGAAGCCGGGAAGTTCAGACGATGAGCTTCTCTCCAGCGCCACCGGCTTGGGTTTGAGGGTCAAGGATCTGGTGGATAAATTTGACCTTAATGAAGCCATAGTCCAAACCATGGACCTGGTAAAGCTTACCAACCGCTACGTGGAATCCAATGCCCCCTGGAAGCTGTTCAAAGAAGGCAACCAGGAGCGGATCAACCTGGTCCTGTACAACGCGGCCGAGGCCCTGCGCATCGCCAGCATCCTGTTGTCCCCGGTGATGCCGGGCAAGTGCCGGGAGCTCTTATTGCGATTGGGGGTGGAGGAGAAGGACATCACGCTGGCCAAGGCTTCCGAATGGGGTCTTCTGAAGGCGGGGCAGAAGATATCGGCCGGGGAACCTCTCTTTCCCCGAATAGACACAAAAACGAAAGATGAAGGCAGAAAACAAATGACGGAAGAAAATACCAAAGCCGAAAGTGAAATCACTAAACCAGGGGCGTCGAACAGCATACAGCCTACAGCTGACAGCATAAAGCCAGTTGAAGAACTGATAGATATAGACTATTTCAAAAAAGTAAAACTGCGGACCGCCGAGATCATCTCCGCCGAGAAGGTGCCCAACGCCGACAAGTTGCTGCGCCTGCAGGTGAAACTGGGCGGGGAGACCCGGCAGGTGCTGGCCGGCATAGCCCAATGGTACACCCCGGAATCGCTGGTGGGCCAGCAGGTGGTGATAGTGGCCAACCTGAAACCGGCCAAGATCCGGGGGCTGGAGTCGCACGGAATGCTGCTGGCGGCCCAGGACAAGGACGGGGTGGTGATACTTACGCCGCAGCGCAAAGTGGAGACCGGCGGAGAGGTGCGTTGACCCCTCCCATAATCCCTCCCCGATGCGGAGAGGGAAACAAAACGGCATAAAGGTTTTAAACCCCTCCCGGTTCTTTGTTGCGATAGCCTAAAGACTATCGCTAGAATCCATCAAGGCTTGTGCTGAGCGGGGCCGAAGTGCCTCTGGTAAGGCCTGACGAGGTAACCCGATTCATCGGGGTTGATGATTAGTAGCGATGTCATTCATGGCATCGCATAAAAAGAAATTATTAAACCAGCAGGTGAAATATGTCAGAGATCATCAAAAAACTTATAGCCCTCAAAGATACTGAGCGCAAGATACTGGTGGGCGAAATCCTGGAAAGTCAAAATAATCTATGGGTGGCGTTGTGCCTTTTGCTTAAACAAGCCGATGAACCGCTACGGGAAAAATTCTATGCCAGTCTGTCTTCCGGATGGAGTGAATACATCAAAGAGCTGGCGGCAAAGGAGGTGTCACTCAAACCGGGGCAGGAACAAAAAGCCCTGGATGAGATATCCCGGATGTTAGATGGCATTGGGGCCAGGATGGAGAAGATGGAGAAGAACACCATCAAGGCCAAGAAGCAGACCCTGAAGTTCCGCGAGACCATGAAGGCCGGGTTCATCAAGCTGGAGAAGGTGATCTCGGACCAGACCAAGGGACTGGAGCGCGGGCCGCTGCAGAAGGAATATCCAAAAGACGCAGAGGTCATTGAACTGCCCAAGCCGGATAAATCCGTTTTAAAGAAATCAGACATCTTCGACTGCATCGGCGACCGCCAGAGTCGCCGCAAGTACACCGACGATCCGCTGACCTTGGAGGAGCTGTCCTATCTTTTATGGGCCACCCAAGGGATAAAAAAGCTGATGGCCAACGGCAAGGTCGGCCTTCGCACAGTTCCCTCCGGCGGATGCATGCATCCCTTCGAGACATATCTGGCAATAAACAATGTCACTGGTTTGAAAAAGGGAATGTACCGCTACCAGCCGGTGGATCACAAACTGGTCAAGCTTTTTACCGTACCGTCGATGCCCAGGAAACTGACCAAGGCGTCCCTGGGACAGACATACGTGGGCAACTGCGCGGTGACCTTCATCTGGAGCGCGGTGCCCTACAAGACCGAATGGCGCTATTCGCTGGAAGCCAAGAAGATCATATTGCAGGATTCCGGGCACCTCTGCCAGAACCTTTACCTGGCCTGCGAGTCCATCAACTGCGGGACCTGCGCCATCGGGGCTTATAACCAGAAGCTGTTCGACAAGCTGTGCCAGTTGGACGGCAGGGACGAGTTCGTGGTCTATGTGGCGCCGGTGGGGCGGGTGGCGGGGGAACAAGTTTGAAATGTTTGCCACCGCCGTCGGCGGGGTGTCGCCAGCGGCGACAAAATGTTGGAAACGTTTAAAAAGTTGGGAAAGGCCGTTATGCTGAAAAAATATTTATGGGGTGCAATAGTTCCGGTGCTGGCAATATTTATTCTAAGCGGCTCCGGGGCAAGACCCAAGAAAGAAGGACTGCCAAAGCAAAATGCTGATACCGTAAAGTATCAAAGCATTATGAAAAAGCAAACCTCTAAAGACACATCCATAACGTTTGCCGGACCTAATGGAAGGATAGCTGGAATAGTTGTTGATCTAGAAACTAAGGAACCGATACCTGGAGTAAATATCACTATAGTTGGCACCAACTTCAATGCAAAAACAGATTCAGCCGGTAAGTACACCATTGTTAATGTTCCGGTTGGCACATATGCGGTAGAGGCCCAAAAGAAAGGGTACCAAAGCCAGAGAATAACAGGCCTCAAATCCATAATGAGTTTTAGAACCCCGGTCAATTTTCGGCTTAGATCAAGTGTTATTGAGATGGAGGGTACTGTAGTAAAAAAACCAAACATCTATCTCTACCCCACAAAAAAGGAAACGCTGACCGTACAAGTACAACCAATAGGGAAAATAACAACTTCCATTCCTGAGTACAACACAGGCTGGAACATCGTGGTTGCTCCCGGTGGCAAGATAAATGATACCTACGATTATTTGTTCTACGAAGCAAAGGTAAATTATAACTTTACCCTTGATGCCGGCTGGGTTCTGCAGAGTTCTAACTTTGACCGCAGGATGAACGAGATACTGGTGAATATTGGTCTGAATGACAAGGAACGCACAGATTTCATGGCATACTGGCCCAAGAGGATGGACTGGAAGAAAAAATACTGCACAGCCTATTATCTTAAAAGAAACGAGATAGATCAGGCCGTACCGCTGACTATCTCAAAAACCCCGGAATCCTTGTTGCGGCTGTTCTTCAAGTTTGTGCCGACGGACACACTGGTCACAGTTCCCGAACCGAAGATCGAGAAATTCCAGAGAATTGGTTTTTCGGTGGTGGAGTGGGGCGGGATACTGGATTGAAAGGGCAATTGGAGGGAACGGAACTCATCCCCCGTCCCCTTCTCTTATATATTTTTCAAGAGAAGGGGTGTAGGGGTTGAGTTCGCAGCCTCTAAACTGATTTGACCAAAAACAACCAGGATCAAAAAATGAACCAAATCTTAGAAACCATAAAATCCCGGCGCAGCATCCGCCAGTTCAAGCCGGAGCCGCTCAGGGAAGCGGACCTGGCGGCCATCATAGATGCCGGGTGCTGGGCGCCCAGCGCCATGAACGGGCAAAGCTGGCACTTTACCGTGGTTCGCAGCCAGGAACTGCTGGACCGGATGAGCGCCCAGGTGCGGGACCTGTATAAGGACATCGACAGCCCCCGGATCAAAGAGCGGCTGAAGGACCCCAACTGGCAGGCCTTTTACCGGGCCCCGGTCATGGTGGTGGTCTCAGGCCAGCGGGATGCCAAGTTCCACCAGACCGACTGCGCCGCCGCCACCCAGAACATGCTGCTGGCCGCGGCCTCGCTGGGCATCGGTTCGTGCTGGATCGGGATCATCGCCCAGCTGTTGGACAGCCCGCAGGGTGCGGACTTCGTCAAAGAGCTCGATATTCCTTCAGGATACAAGGCGCTGTATGCCGTGGCGCTGGGCTACCCGGACGGGGAACAGCCGCAGGCCGCCCTCAGGAAAGAGGATGCGGTGAAGTATATTAATTAGCATTTATTATGACTGATAGATTGTTAAAATCACAGCGCAGTGAAAACATGCGCCGTATATGTTCCAAAAACACAAAACCTGAATTAATTGTCAGGCGTTTGTTGTATTCTATGGGGTATCGCTTCAAATCAAACGATAACAGCTTGCCTGGCAAACCTGATATAACAATTAAAAAACATAAGATAGCAGTTTTTATACACGGTTGTTTTTGGCATCAGCACAAAAAATGCAATGAAGGGAGAATCCCTAAGACTAAAATTAATTATTGGAAACCAAAGCTTGAAGCCAACGTTAAACGGGACAAGCAGAATGCCAGCGCGCTAAAGAAACAGGGCTGGAAGGTTCTCAAATTGTGGGAATGTGAAATACAGAATGAAAATGCGGCAAAGGATAAAGTTGTAAAATTTATGAATTCATCGGTTGTGTATAAATCAATAGAAATATGTACGGGTGCAGGCGGCCAAGCATTGGGTTTAGAGCAGGCAGGTTTTGAACACACTGCTTTGGTTGAAATTGAACCCATTGCTTGTGATACATTGCGTAAGAACCGGCCCCAATGGAATGTTGTTCAGGGCGATGTAAAATCATTTCAAGCGGATAAGCATCGCGGCATCGATCTTCTTGCAGGCGGCATACCGTGTCCGCCATTCTCAATTGCAGGTAAACAGTTGGGGGCAAAAGACGAAAGAGATCTTTTTCCGGAGGTCATCCGTTTGACGCTGGAATGCAACCCAAAGGTGGTAATGATAGAAAATGTTAAGGGATTGTTAAGTGATAAATTCGCCCCATACCGTGTTTTTATAGAAGATGAGTTTAATAAAATGGGATATAAATGCAACTGGAAATTGCTGAATGCCTCAGATTTCGGAGTGCCACAATTAAGGCCAAGAGTAGTCTTCGTGGCGTTAAAGGATGAGTTTGCACAATACTTTAAATGGCCCGAAGGAAAGAAAAATGGAAAAACAGTGGGTCAATCCTTATTGGACTTAATGAAAAGCAATGGGTGGGAAAAGGCAGAAAAATGGGCGGGGAATGCAAACGCAATTGCGCCCACCTTGGTCGGCGGTTCAAAAAAACATGGTGGTCCAGATTTAGGGCCTACCCGGTCAAGAGAAGCATGGGCGTTGTTAGATGTTGATGGTTCTGGGTTGGCAAATCAACCGCCCAATAAAGAATTTATTGGAAAACCGAAATTGACAGTTGAAATGACCGCTATTTTACAAGGTTTCCCAATTAGCTGGAAAATTGCAGGCAGCAAAACCGCATCTTACCGGCAAATAGGGAATGCTTTTCCCCCGCCAGTAGCAAAAGAGGTCGGAATATCAATATTAAAGGCACTTAAAAAAGAGGTTTAATATGCCTGACAAAATTGGCTCAAGGGCAAAACTGCGCAATTATTTTCAGAAGCATGTTGGGAAAATACTTGATTCGGCAACGCTTAGAAAAGTGGCAGGGACAAGCGAGTGGGCCCGCCGGGTCCGGGAGTTGCGCAATGAAGAGGGTCTGCACATCATTACTCACAACGATAGAAGCGATTTAAAACCTGGGCAATACATACTTATTGACACAAAGTTATTGCCAGCCTTTGATCGAGGTATTTCAAAGGAAACACGTTCAATTGTGCTTGACAGAAATGGCTATACTTGCCAGATGTGCGGTGTAGCGGCTGGCGAACTGCACCCATTTGATGGGAGAAAAGTCCGTTTGCATATAGGTCATATTATCGATAAATCACAAGGTGGTAGTGATGATTCCGCAAACTTGCGGGCGGTTTGTTCTGTATGCAATGAGGGAGCATCTAACATAACAGTAAACAGGCCGGATTCGGTAAAACTTCTGATGCAGATAAGACGAGCGCCAGGAAGTGAACAACTGAAAGTATTACAATGGTTGATGACAAAATATCCCATACAAAGTAAAGAGTTTGTAAAAAAGCTAAAGTGAAATATTTTGCAAACAATATTGCAAAAAAAGAAACTTCAGTTTCTATTTGGCCGTCGTTGCCTCCCCGATACGACCGGGCGTTACGCCTGGCGGTAAGTTATATGCAGAAAAGGTTCAAACCGACAGCCATCATTGCCTCAGGCACCATTATCCGCGGGAAGCCACACGCCAACAGTGATCTGGACCTGTATGTCATTCACCGGAAGCCATTCATGCAAAGGGTTCAGAAGCGTTTTAACGGAGTGCCGACAGAGATATTTGTCAACACTCCTACTACGGTCATCAAACATCTCATGTCTCAAAGGGAGATGAGGCGTCCCATAACCGCCCATATGATCTCCACCGGTTTTGTGTTGCTGAACAATGAGCCGTTGCTGCCGAAACTGACAGCCAAGGCCAAACAGATCCTGAAAAATGGACCGGCCAAACCGGCCAAGCTGGACATCGTGCATGAGCGATATTTTGCCGGGTCGTTATATGAGGATTCGCTGGACACGGCCCAGCCCGATCCAGCTACCGCTGCCTTGATCCTTTCCCAGGCGGTCAAACAGATGCTGTTAATGGCAGTGATGCTGGCCGGCAGGTATGAGCCCCGTGATAAGGACCTTTTACAGGCAATAAAAGAGATCGATCCGACGCTGGCCGCTTGGGCCAGATCGTTTTACACTGCGGCATCGCTGAAGACAAAACTTGGCCTGGCGGAACGCATTGCCGATAGAACCATCAAATGCCGGGGATTCATTGAATGGGAAAGCAAGCCGGTAAAGGTGAAGGTACTGGACGAGAGCAAATAGTTGGATTGTTTTTGACCTCACCCACTTCGGCCTTGCTCAGTGCAGGCCTGCCCCTCTCCTAAAGCATTAGGAGAGGGAGTGAGAAAGGAAGTAATGGTAGAGAACATGCTTAACAAGATAAAATCAATATCAGAGGCCCAAACCATCCGCCAGCAAGCCAGGGCCGCAGGCAAGAAGGTGGTCTTCACCAACGGTGTGTTCGACATCCTGCACCGGGGGCATGTGGAGTACCTGCAAAAAGCCAGGGAGCTGGGAGACCTGCTGATCATCGGCCTGAACTCCGACTCCTCGGTCCGGCGGATCAAAGGGCCAAAGCGGCCGCTGTGCGGCCAGGAGGACCGGGCCATCGTTCTTTCGGCGCTGGCCTGCGTGGACCATATCGTGCTGTTCGACGAGGACACCCCGCAGAAGCTGATCGAAGCTTTAGTTCCAGACATCCTGGTCAAGGGCGCGGATTATTCTGTCGAGCAGATCGTGGGCGCAGACATCGTCTTAAAGAACGGGGGCGAGGTTTTGCCGATAGAGCTGACGCCGGGGAGGTCCACCAGCGGGCTGATCAAGAAGATATTGGATATTAATTCAAAATGATAAATGTAACCCTTCGACAAGCTCAGGGTTCATGAAAATTGCAATTTTTAGGAGAATAGAAATGAAGAAAACCCTGCTATCTGCGTTCTTGGTAATGGTTGCCGCTTCGTGGTGCCTGGCCCAGACCGACAGCCTGCCGGTCCCAACGGCTGAGCCATGCCAATCTGCTCCTTGCGCGGAACCCTGCCAGTCTGCTAACTGCAATTCACCGTGCCAATCCGGGCCCTGCGCAACGCCTTGTTGCCCTGCTGCTGTGGCCGAACCGTTTGTTCCCAAGTGGGCGGTGGGGGCATCCATTCAACAACTAACAGATATACCAGGCACATTCTTCATTGAAAGGTTGTGCAACAAAAACATTCTGCAGATATTTATTGCAGCCGATTACAACGGGAGCATTGAACCCGACGGGGAGTATTATGACGGAAAAACAAATGATTTGTATATATCCTTAGGCGCGACCGGACTGAAAGAGATGAAAGATTGTGGCAGGTACTTGAGGTTATATTTTGGTTTGAGCCCGGAATTATTTTACGACAGATATGCCCGTACATATTATGATTATAGAGACAGCACTTACTATGACAGATATTCAACATATTATGGCGCAAAGCTCAGGGCTTTTATTAAGGCAAGCTTTGTAAAAGAAATGAACCTTAAAGGCGCCATATTCCAAAATGAATTATCGGTTATACCAATAAGTTTATATTCGCGAATCAGATATGATAGGGATTATGATGAATACAGCTGGGGCGATCATGAATCCAGTTTTTATAAAATATATTACGGGGTAAACCTTATAACGGCAGGCTCAATTACCTACAGCATAAAATACTTGTTCTAATAATTACAGGAGGCTACTTAATTGCTCTGGAGTAAAGCGTTCATACCCACGTTAAAAGAGGTCCCGGCCGAGGCCGAGATGATCAGCCACCAGCTTATGCTGCGGGCCGGCCTGGTCCGGCAGCTGACCGCCGGGGTTTACGAATACCTGCCCCTGGGCTGGAAGGTGATGCTGAAGGTGATGAAGATCGTGCGCGAGGAGATGGACCGGGCCGGGGCCCAGGAGATCTATCTTCCAGCATTATGCCCGGCCGAGATCTGGCAGGAGAGCGGCCGCTGGGAAAGCTTCGGCGACGAGATGTTCCGTTTAAAAGACCGCAAGAAGCGGGAATACGCCCTGTGCCCCACCCACGAAGAGGTGATCACCGACCTGGCCCGGGCCCAGCGCTTCAGCTACCGCGACCTGCCCCAGAACTGGTACCAGATGCAGGTGAAATTCCGGGACGAGCCCCGGCCCCGGGCCGGAGTGATAAGGGTCCGGCACTTCACCATGAAGGACGCCTACAGTATGGACCGCGATCAGGCCGGATTGGACCAATCTTACCTGTCCATGCGCGAGGCCTATAAACGGATATTCTCCCGCTGCGGCTTAAAATACTTCATCGTGGGCGCCTCCTCCGGGCTGATGGGCGGCAGCGGCTCCCAGGAGTTCATGGTCCCCTCGCCCTCGGGCGAGGACACCTGCGCGGTCTGCGAGGCCTGCGGCTACGCCGCCAACATCCAGATCGCCTCCTCCAAGCTCCAGGCGCCGAAATACCAGGACCTGCCGCTGCTGGAGGTCTCCACTCCGGAAAAAAGGACAGTGGAAGAGGTCTCCCAGTTCCTGAAAGTCCCCGCCTCCCAGCTGATGAAGAGCCTGCTGTACATCGCCGACGGCAAGCCGGTGTTCATCTTAGTGCGGGGCGACGACGAAGCCAACGAGGACAAACTGCAGAAGGCCATCGGCACCGCCACCTTCCGCCCGGCCACCCCGGAGGAGGTGCTTAAGCACACCGGGGCCAACGTGGGCTTCATCTCGCCGGTGGGGATCAAGGGCGTCAGGATCATCGCCGACCATCTTTTAAAGGACGCCACCGGGCTGGTCTCCGGGGCCTGCAAGGACCACTTCCACTACCAGGGCATCAGCGTCAACCGGGACCTCAAGGTCGACGAGTACGCCGACATCAGGACCATCAAGAACGGCGAGCCCTGCCCCGAGTGCGGCAAGCCCATGGGCCTGACCCAGGCCATAGAACTGGGGCACATCTTCAAGCTGGGCCTCAAATATTCCCAGGCCCTCAACGCCAATTTCACCGACGAGGACGGCACCCAGAAACCGCTGGTGATGGGAAGCTACGGCATAGGCATCGACCGGATAGCGGCCTGCGTCATCGAACAGAGCCACGACAAGGACGGGATCATCTGGCCGGCGGCGGTGGCCCCCTACCAGGTGCTGATCACCCTGCTGGGAGATCCTTCGTCCGAAGCGGGCCGGCTGGCCCTGAAGATCCACGACGACCTGATCCAGGCCGGCTTCGACGTCCTTTTGGACGACCGCCCGGAGCGCCCCGGCTTCAAGTTCAAGGACGCCGACCTGACCGGCATCCCGGTACGGATCAACGTGGGGGAAAAGGGCCTGCGGGAGGGAATGGTGGAGATCCGCCAGCGCAAGGACGGACAGATAAGCAAGGTTCGGCCCGAGGAGATCAAGCTCAAACTGCAGGAACTGACCGCGGCCCAGATCTGGCCGGGCAGGTAAGAACGAGCGTTTATCCACAGATTTCGCAGATTTACGCAGATTCTTCATTTATTTTCTCCAAATATGGAAGGCCCATTAGCAATAACTATTATTGCTTGACAAAATCCCAATAAATGATTATATTTATTTAACGGGGAACCTGGCAAAATCTACCACGGAAACACGGAAAGGGGAATCCTATCGAGAAGGTCATTTTTATTCGGTATTTCCGGTTTTCAGTGATTCCGTGGTAAAAAGATCGTTGTTTCCCAAACTCAAGGAGACGTTAAGTGACCGAGGAAAACAAGGGAATGGTAATGTACCGCAAGCTCAGAGGCCGTTTGAAGGAGCTGATGGGCCAGTCCACCCTGTACCGCCAGATGGCCGACGAGAACTTTGACAAGTACTTAAGGGCCATGGCCGACCTGGATAATTACCGCAAGCGCACCGCCAAGGAATACCTGGAGAAAGAGGGCGACGCCAACCGCAACCTGGTGGCCAAGATCCTTCCGGTGCTGGACAACCTGGACCGGGCCCTAAGCTCGTCCAAGGAACTGTGCGACCGGGACGAGAGCTTCCGTTCTTTCTACCTGGGCGTCCAGATGATAGACCAGCAGATCCACAAGATCCTGGAGGCCGAAGGACTGTCCATACTCAAGAGCGAGGGCCAACCGTTCGACCCCAACAAGCACGAGGCGGTGCTGGCGGTGGAAAGCCGGGAACACCAGCCCGATACGGTGCTCAACGAGGTGGAGAAGGGATTTTTGTTCCGGGATAAGATCCTGAGACCGGCCCGGGTGACGGTTTCCAAGTTTCCGTCAGAACCGGAAGCAAAGGAAGAGGATCCACCCAGCGATCAGATTAATGAACAGTAAACCAACATCAGACATAAAAGTATTTTTTAAATAATAGGAGACAAAGAAAAATGGGTAAAGTAATAGGCATTGACCTGGGAACCACCAATTCCTGCGTGGCGGTAATGGAAGGCGGAAACGCCGTGGTGATCCCAAACCAGGACGGGATGAGGACCACCCCCTCGGTGGTGGGCTTTTTAAAGACCGGCGAAGAGGTAGTGGGCATGGTGGCCAAGCGCCAGGCCATCACCAATCCAGAGAACACCATCTATTCCATCAAGCGCTTCATGGGACGCCGCTATAACGAAGTGGATTCGGAGCTGAAGCTGGTGCCCTACCAGGTCTCGGAGGGCCCGCACGGCGACGCCCGGGTCAAGGTAGGCGACAAGGTCTATTCCCCGCCGGAGATCTCGGCCAAGATACTGCGCTATCTTAAGGAAGCGGCCGAGGCCTATCTGGGCGAGAAAGTGACCCAGGCGGTGATCACCGTTCCGGCCTATTTCAACGACGCCCAGCGCCAGGCCACCAAGGACGCCGGTCAGATAGCCGGGCTGGAGGTGCTGCGCATCATCAACGAACCCACCGCGGCCAGCCTGGCCTACGGCATGGACAAGGAAAAGGCCCACAAGATAGCGGTCTACGACCTGGGCGGCGGCACCTTCGACGTCTCCATCCTGGAGCTGGGCGAGGGCGTGTTCGAGGTCCGCTCCACCAACGGCGACACCCACCTGGGCGGCGACGACTTTGACCAGAAGATCATCGATTGGCTGGTGGAGGAATTCAAGAAGGCCCAGGGCATAGACCTCAAGGGCGACAAGATGGCCCTGCAGCGCCTGAAGGAGGCGGCCGAGAAGGCCAAGTGCGAACTGTCCTCCACCATGCAGACCAACATCAACCTGCCGTTCATCACCGCCGACGCCTCCGGGGCCAAGCACCTCGACCTCACTTTGACCCGGGCCAAGCTGGAGCAGCTGGTGGACGACCTGATCCAGCGGACCATCGGGCCCTGCCGCCGGGCCATCGAGGACGCCGGCCTGAAGGTCACCGACATCAACGAAGTGGTTTTGGTGGGAGGGATGACCCGGATGCCCAAGGTCCAGGACATAGTCAAACAGGTGTTCGACAAGGAACCCCACCGCGGCGTCAACCCCGACGAGGTGGTGGCGCTGGGGGCCGGCATCCAGGGCGGCGTGCTGGTGGGCGACGTCAAGGACGTGCTGCTGCTGGACGTGACCCCGCTGTCCCTGGGCATCGAGACCCTGGGCGGGGTGATGACCCGGCTGATAGAACGCAACACCACCATCCCCACCCGCAAGAGCCAGGTGTTCTCCACCGCCACCGACAACCAGCCGGCGGTGTCCATCCACGTGATGCAGGGCGAACGGGAGATGGCGGTGGACAACCGCACCCTGGGCCGCTTTGACCTGGTGGGCATCCCGCCGGCCCCCCGGGGCGTGCCCCAGATAGAGGTCTCGTTCGACATCGACGCCAACGGCATCCTCCACGTTTCGGCCAAGGACCTGGGGACCGGCAAGGCCCAGAGCATCAAGATCACCTCGTCCTCCGGATTGAGCAAGGAGGAGATCGACAAGATGGCCAAGGACGCCTTGGCCCACTCGGCCGAGGACCAGAAGAAGCGGGAGGAGATCGAGACCCGCAACAAGGCCGACGGCCTGATATACAACACCGAGCGGATGATGAGGGAGTACGGCTCGCAGATCTCGGCCGACGACCGCAAGCGGATCGAGGACGGCATTGCACGGCTGCGCAACGTGCTGGGCCGCGATGACGTCGCGGCCATCAAGAGCGCCACCGAGGAGCTGAACGTGGCCTCCTACAAGATAGGCGAGGCGGTGTACGCCAAGGCCAAGGACCAGGGTGCCCAGCCGCAGGGCGGTCCGGGGCCCGAGGCGGCCCCCGGACCCGAGCCCGGTCAGGCCAAGCCCGAAGGCCCGGAGGACGCGGATTATAAAGTGGTGGACGACGAGAAGAAATAACGGCCCGGTAAATTTAAAACGCAACGGGGGAGATAAGCCTTGTCAAAAGGCTTCTCCCCTATTTGCGTATTTATGAGGATATGTCAGAAGTCTTTCGAACTCATCCCTTGCTCCCTTCTCTTGCCAAGAGAAGGGTCGGGGTTGAGTTCAGTGTTGATTAAAGAATGTAAAATTGCAAACTGAAGAAAATGAAACAAACCCATAGTATTACTATTTTAGTTCTTCTATCCCTGGCCTTTTGTCTTCAATGCAGGCCACAGAAGGCTGAACAGTCAGTTAAGAACAGTACTGCAACGGTGAAAGCAGAAGATTATGTTCTTGACACAATCATCACAAAACGAATACCGTTAACAGTTGATGGTGAATGGGCAACCATCAACTATCACTTGAAAGTAAAGGACTGGAAGAAGCCAGTTGAATGGATGTTTATAGTCGTTAATGATAAAGATACCATTTATGAAATCGTTTCGATTGATGCGAGAATCGATACATTTTTTTATGATAATAATTATATTTGCTATGATAGCGGAGGGTATTTTGCAAATAAGAAAGGGTGGTACCTGAACGGTATTAGTAATTTTCACTGCGATACTTTATCACCAAAAGAAAAGAGAAGAATTGATTTTAAAAAATGCAGTAAAGATTATTTTCTGTCAGAATTCGGAGCAAATAAGAAAGAACAATTAGACAATTGGAATATGTTTTGGAACGATTATGAAAATAAAATAATGTTGATATATACATTTCATGATGCTCCAGAATGTGATCCTGCATCACTTGTATACTATAATAAGCTAAAACGGTTCGTGCCAATATACGCACCATAAAGTTCACATAAATATAATAAATACTGATAAAATGACCCCCACCAAAAACGACTACTACGAAATACTGGGCATTCCCAAGAATGCCACTGATGACCAGGTAAAGCAGGCCTATCGCGCTCTGGCCAAGAAGCACCATCCCGACATGAACCGGGAGAATCCCAAGGCGGCCGAGGAGAAGTTCAAGGAACTCTCCGAGGCCTACGAGGTGCTGATGGACAAGCAGAAGCGGGCCAACTACGACCAGTACGGCCACGCCGGGGTGGATCCCAGCTTCGGCCGGGGCGGCTTCGATTTCGGCCGCGACTTCACCCACGCCGAAGACATCCAGGACATCTTCGGTTCCATGTTCGGCGGCGGCGGCGGGAATTCCATCTTCGACATGTTCTTTGGCGGGCAGGGACAGGGACAGGGCGCAAGACGGCGGGGCCGTAACGAGCGCCGGGGCGGCGACCTGCAGATCCGCCTGCCTTTGACGCTGGAGGAGATCGCCTCTGGGGTGGAAAAGACCCTTCAGCTCAAGCGCTACGAATCCTGCCCCGACTGTACCGGCTCGGGGGTCAAGTCCGGGGCGGACATCAAGGAATGCCCGGCCTGCAAGGGCTCGGGAGAGGTGCGCCAGGTCTCGCGCTCCGTCTTTGGGCAGTTCATCAACGTGGGTACCTGCCCCCAGTGCGGGGGCGAGGGCAAGATCATCTCCAAACCCTGCCAGGGCTGCGGGGGCGAGGGCCGGGTAAAGAAGGACGCCACCATCAAGGTGAAGATCCCAGCCGGGGCGGCCGACGGCAACTATCTGCCCTTAAGGGGCCAGGGCAACATCGGACTGCGGGGCGGCCCGGCCGGCGACATCCTGGTCTACATCGAGGAGAAGCAGCATCCGCTGTTCACCCGGCACGGCGACGACCTGATAGTTGGCATCTCGGTCTCCTACGCCCAGGCGGTTTTGGGCTGCAAGATAGAAGTGCCGATGCTTAACGGCAAGGCCGAGCTCTCCATCCCCTCCGGCACGCCTTCGGGCAAGATCTTCAGGATGCGGGGCAAGGGCCTGCCCCGGCTGAACTCCGGCGGCAGCGGCGATGAGTTGATCAAAGTGGAGGTCTGGATGCCCCAGAAGCTTTCCGGCGAGGAGAAGAAGCTGCTGAAACAGCTGGAGGAACTGCAGAAGAATAAAGTGCCGGGGGCCTGTAAGATAGATGTCAGTGAAAACTAATTTGCCACCGAGGCGCAGAGTTTACATAACGAAGTTGGATGCAGATGGAACAGACGATTGCTTTCAAAGACCGCAAGGTTTTCCGCGCCTGGCTTCAGAAGAACCAGGATTGCGGCCACAGTATCTGGATTGAGTATTACAAGGACGGCAGGCCGGGAATCACATATTCCGAATCTCTTGAAGAAGCGTTGTGCTTCGGGTGGATAGACTCCACCCTCAAGCGGGTGGATGATGCGGTTTATATCCGTAAATTTGTTAAGCGCCGGGCAGGCAGCGTCTGGTCAGTTCGCAACAGACTGATTGCGGGAAGGCTCATCAAATCCGGGAAGATGACCAAATGGGGAATTGAAGCGGTCAACACAGCCAAAAGCAACGGCCAGTGGGCCAGAAGCGAAAGTGAGGAGATAACCCCGGCCGATGTCGCAGGCCTGAGAAGAGTGATTAGTAAAAAGACCCGGCTGTCCAGTTTCGATAAACTGGGCGCGTCAAGAAAAGAACTGTTCGCCCGGTACTATTTCGATGGCAAGAAGGAGGAAACCCGTAAGGCCCGTCTGGACAGAATCTTCGAAGTAATGGACGGGAAAAGGCAGTTGCTGTAAAAAGGCTGGTACGGTGCATCTAACAATCACAAGACGCTGAAATGTCAGAATACTTTTACGCTCCGCCGGAGAATGTATCCGAGCGGCAGGTTATCATCACCGGCGAGGAGGCCCGGCACATCGCCAAGGTGCTGAGGCACAAGAAGGGCGACCTGCTGACCATCGTGGACGGACAGGGCGGCGAGTACATGTGCTCCATCGCCACCGCCACCGAGCACACGGTGACGGCCAACATCGTCAACAAGCTGCGCAAGTCGCACGAGCCCATCGCCCGGGTCACTTTGGCCCAGGCGGTGCCCAAGGGCCAGCGTATGGATTTCGCCATTGAGAAAGGGACCGAGCTGGGCCTGTTCGCAATCATCCCGCTGATCACCAGGAACTCGGTGGCCCGGCCCGGCGAGGCTGACCGGCTGCTGCCTCCTTTGCAGGACGAGGAAGGCCCAGGCCACAAGAGCGCCCGCTGGCAAAGGATCGCCACCGCCGCCATGAAGCAGTCCCTGCGCTCGGTGCTGCCCCAGATCGCCCAGCCCGAGGATCTCAAGGACCTGATGCAGAGGCATAAGGAGTTCGAGCTGATCCTTTTGGCCGACGAGGGCCAGCAGAAAATATCGGTGGCTTCGGTGTTCAAGGGGCTGGCTAAAATGCCCCGGACCGTCTTATGCCTGGCCGGGCCCGAAGGCGGATTCACGCCAGAAGAACGGGAGCTGGCCATGAAAAGCAATGCCCACATAGTCACTTTGGGTCCGCGGCGCCTGAGGGCCGAGACCGCCGGGATCGTACTGAGCACTTTGATCCTGGCCCAACTGGGCGAACTGGGGGAATGAAACAGATGAGTTTGATCAAGACGATATTGGTCCTGTTGACAGCCGCTGCTCCGGCTCTGGCCCAAGAGCCCCTGGAGCTCCGGGCAGCCCAGGACCGCTTTAAGCCAATGCTTGGGACGGTCAAGTTAGACTCAACCCACCAGTATGATGTCCTTAAGTACCGGCTGGCGGTGGACCTGCCCATGACCAACGACTCTCTCTACGGGCATCAAGACATTCTGGCCATCCGGAAAACTACCGGCGACAGCCTGACCCTTAACTGCGTCCGCCTGGAGGTGGATTCGGTCAAGCTTGACGGCAGCCATACCGGATACAGTCTCAGCGCCGACACCCTGTTTTTGACGGCGGATTTTGCATCGGTTGGGGTGGGACAGAGTTTCAATCTGGAGGTATTCTACCGGGGCGGGAATTTCAGCAAGAACGGGGTTTGGTCCAACGGTTATTACTGGTTCAAACAGGGAGTGGCCCGGGGCACTTCAACCGACACCCTGCATACATTGGGCTACACCATGAGCGAACCCCAGGACGCCAGGGCCTGGATGCCATGCTTTGACGAGCCCTGGGATAAGGCCGATTCCGGCTGCAGCATCTCCATCACTCTACCGGACTCCTTTGCCGCGGCTTCCAACGGCCTGCTGCAGGACACTCTGCGCAGCGGCGACCGGCTGACCTGGCGCTGGCAGGAGGATTCTGCCATCGCCACCTACCTTATGTGCTTTACCGCCTCGCGCTATGCCATGTGGTCCGATACCGCCCACCTGGCCTCGGGCCGGGCCGTTCCGTTGAACTATTTCATCTGGCCCGAGGATTCGGCCCTGTCGCGCATCGTCTTTGCCACGGTCCCCGGAATCACCAGTCTTTACGACTCGCTTTTCCACGATTATCCCTTCTGCAAGTACGGGATGGCAGTGGTCTATCCGGTCTATTTCGGAGGGATGGAACATCAGACCATGACCACCATCAGCCGTTCCTGGCTGCTGGGCAACGTGCAGAAGGGGGTGGTCCACGAACTGGCCCACATGTGGTACGGGGATCTGGTGACCTGCGGCACCTGGCCCGACATCTGGCTGAACGAGGGCTTTGCCAGCTACCTGGAGGCCGTACATTACGAATGGGAGACGGACAGCCTGCCGGGAAATTACATGAACCGGTGGTTCTGGAGAGCGCTGAGCGGTACCGCCAATCTCTATCCCATCTACAATCCGCCGGAAAACCTTTGGTTTGACTATCCCCTGGTTTATAACAAGGGTGCCTGGGTGCTTCACGGGTTGCGCTGGGTGATGGGCGATACGGCTTTCTTTCCCATGATGCGGGCATATGCGGACAGTTTTGCCAACGGCAACGCGATCACCACCGACTTCCAAAGAATAGGTGAACAGCATCACAGCTCATCGCTGCAATGGTTCTTTGACCAGTGGGTCTACCGGGCCGGGCACCCCATCTACTCCACGGCGATCTACTACAAGACCCAAGGCGACAGCAATTCGGCCTGGGTAAAACTGAGGCAGACCTCTACCACCGGAGAACTTTACAAGATGCCGCTGGCCCTGGCCTGCAGCACCTCCGCAGGCTTTGACAGCGTGACCGTGGTTTGGGACAGTCTGACCTCACAGGATTTTTTGGTTTACGATGACCAGCCGGTAGCCGGGATCAAGCTGGACCCGGACAGCTGGGTGCTTAAGGAGTGGAACGATTCCCTGCCGCATTTAACCGGATTTCTTGTGCCGATAAAAAGGGACAAGGGCGCTATCGTGCCTTGTTGGAACCGTTTTACGGCCGATACAACCATAGCGGGGTACAACCTTTATCGCAGTGCCGATTCAGCTGGACCATTTACAAGGATCAACGCCGCGATCATTACTGACACTGTCTATTTCGATGGTCCCCTCAATAATGGGGATGTATTTTTCTACTGCATTACGGCGGTCAATGGAGTTGATACTTGTTATGAAACACATTTTTCAAATATACTTTCTGGAATGGCCGAGGACGGGGTGGAGGGAACACCTGGCGAAGGCGAACCAGTAACGGGCCTTGGGCTGACCCAGGCTGCGCCTAATCCCTTTAAACAGTCAACGGTGATCAATTATCAATTGACAAGACCGGGGCTGGCAGCCATCAAGGTTTACAATGTCCAGGGACAGCTGGTGAAGACTCTAGTTAACGCCGTGAAACCAGCGGGCCGGCACCAGGCGCAGTGGAACGGCCGGGATGAAACCGGGAATAGAACTTCCAGCGGGATATATTTCGCCAGGCTGGAGGCAGAGGGCAGAACCATCACCCGGACCCTGCAGTACGTAAAGTAAACGGAAGCATTCAAGGTCGCATACACCCGAAGGGACTACAGTAGTCAGTGAATTGTGAAAGGTGAATAGTGAATATTGTGACTTGGTAGCTCATTAGCGATTGCTTCGTTTGTCAAACTTGATGCCGTCTCGCAATGACCGCTCTGTGTCACTTCGACGCCGCTCAGTGCAAGCTCTGTGGCAGGAACTTCCGGTTTAACTTAGCAAGGAGCAATACATGAACTGGATAGATATCATCATTTTGGTCCTGCTGGGGCTGGCGGTGGGAATGGGCTTCAAGAAGGGCCTGGTACAGGAGATCGTGGGCATCGTAGCCCTGATCGTCTCGTTCTTCCTGGCTTTAAAGCTGCATTCGGCCGCGACCGGCGGGCTGGTCAAGCTGTTCCCCAAGGTGCCGGCGCACTTGGCGCCCACCATCGGGTTCGCGGTGATGTTCCTGGCGGCCTTCGGGGCCATTACCCTGGCCGGGTGGCTGCTGTCCAAGCTGATCAAGGCCACGCCGCTGGACCTGGCCGACAAGCTGGGCGGGATGGTGATCGGCCTGCTTAAGGGCGCGGTGGTGATCTCCATCCTTCTTCTTCTTTTGACCTTCCTGCCATTGCCCAAGGACGTCACCCACAAATTGGACCGCTCCGGGATGATCCGTTCCATGCGCAAGGTGGCGCCGTGGGTGTACGAGAAGACTAAAGGACTGTGGCCCAAGGCCCAGGAGCTGTACAAGGAATTTGAGAAGACGCCGGAGCCCAAGAAGGTGGAGGAACTGAAGACGATCTGATAAGATAGGAATGCAAATATTAGCACGAATTATTTCCACAAAAAGTAAATATGGTAACAAGAGAAGAAGAAAAAGAAATAATTGAACAATATTCTTTGGAATTTGGTCTTACATCTTTTCAAAGAATATTATATTATTTTTCCTGTCTTACAATGTGTATTTGGTTTTTAATGCCAGTCTATTCACCAGATAAATTGCCATTGTGGGTTATCTTTGTTGTCTTTCCACCTATAATATTTCTTGGCGTAGTATCCTTACCAAAATATTTCAAAATAATGACATTCAGCTCAACTTTTGATGAATTGAGGTGGGATCCAATTTTAACCATGAAATGTACATTTGCTGCAGCATATCCACCCAAGGAGCTATTGGCTAAATACCCTTGGTTGAAATTACTACATATAGTTTTTATTCTCTTACCATTTTTATGTTTTGCCATTTCTTTTTTAGTTATGGCTGGAATTATATAAACCATTTTGGGCAGTAATTTTGTAGTCATGAAAAAATCCTCACCCCTGGTCTACATATACACTCTCAGCGCCATGCTCTTCTGGGGCCTGTCGTATGTCTGGGTCAAGATAGCCTACGAATACTACCAGCCGCTGACGGTCGTTTTCTTAAGGCTGGCGTTGTCCACGGTTTTTCTATGGATCATCGCCCGGTTCATGACACCGGGCGAAAGCATCAAGAAAGGCGACAAGCGGTATTTTATGCTGCTGGCCTTCTTTGAGCCGTTCTGCTATTTTCTGGCCGAAAGCTTCGGGCTTAAATACGTCTCCGCCGCCGTGGGCTCCATCATCATCGCCACCATTCCGGTCTTTACGCCGCTGGCGGTTTATTTTATGCTGCGGGAAAAAGTGGGCTGGGGCACCCTGGCCGGGCTGGCGGTCTCGTTCCTGGGGGTGGGGCTGATCGTGTTCAACCAGGGCTTCGGGATAGAGGTCTCGGCCAAAGGCGTGCTGCTGATGTTCCTGGCTGTCTTCTCCGGCGTGCTCTATGGCCTGCTGTTGAAGAAGGTCTCCCATAAATACTCGGCCCTGACGGTGGTCAAATACCAGAACATCATCGGGCTGTTTTTGTTCCTGCCGCTGTTCCTGTTCTTCGACTGGGGGCATTTCAGCGGCGTTGCTCCGGACCTCCGGGTGATCTCGGTCCTGGCCCTGCTGGCGGTATTCCCCTCCAGCCTGGCCTTCGTCTTCATCACCATCGGGGTCAGAAACATCGGGATATCACGGGTCAATCTGTTCACCAACTTCATCCCGGTCTCCACCGCGGTCTTTTCCTACTTTCTTCTGGGAGAAAGGTTCAATGTATTAAAACTAACCGGAATGACTGTGGTCATTGCCGGGCTGTTACTTTCAGAGTTAACTTCACGGCAAAAAGAAACCGGAGAAATAATCACACGATTTGACGGCTAATGAATCAGCATTCACTAAATATTCTTGAATTCAATTTTGTTCGTAATGCTTTAGCTCAGAAGGCTGCCACCCCCTACGGCCGGGAGGAGGCCATGGCGCTGATGCCGCTGGCCGATCCCGAGGCCGTGGTCAAAATGCAGGACGAGACGGGCGAGGCTAGGAAGTTTTTGGAGGCCGGATTCGGCCTGGACTTCTACGAACTGCAGGACATCCGTCCTCAGCTGGAGGCCCTTAAGGCCGAGGGTGTGGTGATGGACTCTCTGGTCCTGCTGCACCTGTCCCGCCATCTGTACGTGGCCCGGCAGGTCCGCTCATCGCTGGGGCTGCGCACCGAGGAGTATCCCCTGCTGGCATCGCAGGCCTTGGGCCTGATCGCTTTCAAGGACCTGGAGGACCGGATAGTCAAGGCCATAGAGCCGGACGGCCGGGTGGCCGACAAGGCCAGCACCGAGCTGTACCACATCCGGCGGGAGCAGGAGACGGTGCGCCAGCGCATCCACTCCAAGCTGGAGGACATCATGGGCCAGGAGGCGGCCGACATCCAGGAGACGCTGATCACCATCCGGGAGGGGCGCTATGTGATCCCGGTCAAGGCCGATTCCAAGAACAAGCTGAAAGGCATAGTCCACGACAGCTCGGCCTCCGGGGCCACGGTCTACATGGAGCCTTTGGCCACCATCGAGATGAACAACCGGATGCGCCAGCTGTTCTCGGCCGAAAAGCAGGAGGTGGAGCGGATCCTGCGCCAGTTCTCGGTGGAGGTCTCCGAAAACCTTGACGCCATGGAGAACAACCTGGTGCTCGTCGCCCACTTTGACCTGGTGTTCGCCCGGGCCAAACTGGCCCTGGCCTGGAAGTGCGTGAGGGCCATATTCCCGGGCGGCCAGTACCTGAAGCTGATAGAGGCCCGGCACCCGGCGCTTAAGGATCCGGTGCCGCTGAACCTGGAGCTGGGGGACGGCCGGACCACCATGGTCATCACCGGGCCCAACACCGGCGGCAAGACCGTAGTGCTCAAGACCGTGGGCCTATTGGCCCTGATGAACCAGTCAGGCCTGCAGATCCCGGCCCGGGACGGCAGCGCCCTGCCTTTGTTCGGCCAGGTGTTCGCCGACATCGGCGACGAACAGTCCATCTCCCAGTCGCTGTCCACCTTCTCCTCGCACATCTCGCAGATCAAGGGGGTGCTGGAGAATTCCACCGCCCGGTCGCTGGTGCTGCTGGACGAGATCGGGGCCGGCACCGAGCCGGCCGAGGGCGCGGCCCTGGCCATGACCATTCTTCTGCAGCTGACCAACAAGGGCTGCCTGACCCTTTCCACCACCCATTACGGGGCGCTGAAGGCCTTCGTCCAGCAGAATGTCCAGATGCTGAACGCGGCCATGGAATTTGACCGGGAAAAACTGCAGCCCACCTACCGCCTGATGATGGGCGTGCCCGGGGCCAGCTACGGGATAGAGATCGCCTCGCGGCTGGGGCTTTCGCCCGAGGTCATAAAAGACGCCCGTTCCCGGATAGACTCCAAGTCGGTCCAGCTGGAGGAGCTGATCACCTTTTTGGAACAGGTCAAGCGCCAGGCCGAGCAAAAGGAGCTGAAGGCCATGGACGACATGGAGCAGGCCCAAAGCCTGAAGGATGAATACCAGTCCCGGCTGGAAGGTTTGCAGGAAGAACTGAAGGTCATGAAGCTGAAGGCGGCCGAGGAATCCCGGAGCATCATCACCCAGGCCCGCAGCGCGGCCGAGCAGGCGGTGGCCGTGATCAAGGCCGAACAGGCCGGCAAACAGAGCATCATCAAGGCCAGGGAGATGCTGAAAGCGGCCGAAGCCCTGCTGCCCCCGGAGGAGCGGCCCCAAGCCTACGCCAGGCAGGACCCCGGCCACGTCTTTAAAAAGGGGGAGAAGGTCTACCTGACCGACCTTAAAAAAGAGGGGCTGGTCACCGACCTGTTGGATTCCGGCAAAAAGCTTAAGGTCCGGGTGGGCAACGTGCAGATGACCGTGCCCCGGCAGAATGCGGTGGCCGGTTCTTCCCAGAAGGCCCCGGAGCAGAAACCAAGCCCCACCGTCAGCGCCGACAACGTCTCCGGGTTCGCCCCGGAGCTGCACCTTCTGGGGATGCGGGCCGATGAATCCATAGAGGCGGTGGAGCGCTACATCGACGACGCGGTCTATTACGGGATCACCAATATCCGGATCGTCCACGGCAAGGGGGAAGGGGTGCTGCGCAAGGTGGTCCGGGAGATCCTGACCAAGCATCCCCAGGTGAAGGCCTTCCGGCTGGGCGCCTGGAACGAGGGCCAGGACGGGGTGACGGTGGTGGAGCTCAAATAGGCCATGCAATCAACAATTGACAATGAACATTGAACGGTAAACAGTAAACTGAGAAAAGTGATTGAATTTATGAATTTGCAGGGATCAAACATTGATTTATATTATTTCTCCGGCACCGGCAACACCCTGCTGGCGGCCCGGGAGATGCAGAAAGCATTCGCCGAAAAGGGACTCCAGTGCACGATGCACCGGATCGAGGCCAGCGACCCGCAGAAGATCGACCTTTCCCACACCATCGGCCTGGCCTTTCCCATCGCGGCCTTCACCACCTATCCCCTGGTCTGGGATTTCGTTTATAAGATGCCGGTGACCAGGGGAACAAAGGTTTTTGCCATGGCTACCATGGGAGGTTTTTCCCTTTGCGCCATGGGGCCTCTGAAAAGAGTCATGAAACAAAAAGGCTATTTACCCATCGGAGCCAAACAGGTGGTGATGCCCAGCAACCTGTGGTACAAGAACTACGATCCGGCAAAGATTCAGAAAACAATCAGCAAGGGGCAAAGGACAGCCCGGAATTTTGCCCTTGATCTTGCGGCGGGGAAGTCAAGCTGGATAAGAGTTCCGCTGGTCCCGGACCTGCTGTTCCCCCTGTTCCTCAGCAAAAAGCTCTGGCAGGGCTCTCCGGGATACGTCAAGGTAAACCCCGACAAATGCACCAAGTGCGCCCAGTGCGTGGAAATGTGCCCGGTGGGGGCCATCCAGCTCAACGAGGAACTGGTGATCTCCAACGCCTGCCAGTGGTGCATGCGCTGCATTTCCTATTGCCCGGAGAAAGCTCTTTATTACGGCAATGACCAGTACCAACGCTACAAACCGGTCGAGATCACGGAACTGACAGCAAAAGATGAAACGTCAAACCGATAACTTCAAGGGTCTGCAGGTGATCCCTGGAGTGGGCAGAAGCATCGAAGAAGACCTGAGAAGGCTGGGGATCAAGAAGGTCTCCTGCCTTAAGGGCCGGGACCCGGAGAAGCTCTACGCCAGATACTGCGCCATGGAGGGGTGCCCGGTGGATCGATGTCTGCTGTATGTCTTCCGTTGCGCGGTGTATTATGCTTCGCATGACAGGCACGACCCGGAACTTCTGAAGTGGTGGAACTGGGCTGACTTAAAACTAAAAACAAAACACAAAAAATAAAATCTTTTAGGGACCTAAGAACAATGCCGATCATCATCAAAGAGGTCGTCACCAAAAAGGAACTCAAGCAGTTCATTGAATTTCCTTTCTCGCTTTACCGGAACCATCCCTATTGGATCCCGCCGCTGCTGATGGACGAGTACGAAACCCTTAGGGCGGACAAGAACCCAGCCTTTGAGTATTGCCGGTCCAAATACTGGCTGGCTATCAAGGACGGCAAACTGGCCGGGCGGATCGCCGGGATAATCAGCCAGCGCTACATCGAAAAATGGGGCAACAAGTACGCCCGTTTCGGCTGGGTGGACTTCATAGACGATGCCGAAGTGGTCAAGTCCCTGTTCGCCACCGTCGAGAAATGGGCCGGGGAGCAGGGCATGGCCGGCATCCACGGGCCGCTGGGCTTCACCGACATGGACCACGAGGGGATGCTGGTGGAGGGTTTTAACGAGCTGGGAACTTTGGCCGCCATCTACAATCACCCCTACTACCCCAAACAGCTGGAAGCGCTGGGCTACGCCAAGGATGTGGACTGGGTGGAGTTCGAGGTCAAGGTTCCCAAAGAAATCCCGGAGAAGGCCGATCGGATCGCCAAGATCGTGATGCAGAAGACCGGGGTCAAAGTGCTGGAAGCCAAGAAGGCCAAGGACCTGCTGCCCTACGCCCACCAGATGTTCGAGGTCCTTAACGCCGCCTTCGCCCCCATCTACGCCTTTGTGCCGTTGAACGAGAAACAGATCGCCATGTACATCAAGCAGTATTTCTCGTTCATCCTGCCGGATTATACCAAGATCCTGCTGGACTCCAAAAACCAGGTGGCGGGGTTCGTGATAGGCATGCCCTCGCTCTCCAGGGCCCTGCAGAGGTCCAAAGGCCGGTTGTTTCCCTTCGGCTTCATTCACATCCTGCGGGCCATCAGCAAAAAGAACAGGCAGATAGACCTGTATCTGGGCGCCATCCGGCCCGACCTGCAGGGCAGGGGCGCCGACGCCCTGCTGATGACCGAGATGTGCCGCTCGGCCATGAAGAACGGGGTGGTCTCGGCCGAGACCAACATCGAGCTGGAGGAGAACGTGAAGGTGCAGAGCCACTGGAAGTATTTCGAGTCCCGCCAGCACAAGCGGCGGCGCTGTTACATCAAAAAATTACAGTGATAACCCACAAGGCAACTTTTTTCACCAAGGGAAATACGGGAATTGTATTGGGACGCAGATAAACGCAGATTATATTTTAAATATCTGCGGGGATCGGAATCGATCAGCGGAGATCTGCGTTCCGGTTGGTGTCTGGTTCCCTGAAGGAAAAGGGTGTCCTGAAAAACACAATAATAGTTAGGGCCAGATGAAGAACGGTTTTGACAACGAGAAATACCTGCAGCTGCAGGCCGAGGCCATCCGGGAGCGGGTGGCCAAGTTCGGGGGCAAGCTGTACCTGGAGTTCGGGGGCAAGCTGATCTATGACTACCACGCGGCCCGGGTGCTGCCCGGTTTCCATCCCAACGTCAAGATGCAGCTGCTGCAGCAGCTGAAGGACCAAGCCGACATCCTGCTCTGCATCTACGCCGGGGACATCGAGCGCCGCAAGATCCGGGCGGACTTCGGCATCACCTACGACGTGGACGCCATGAAACTGGTCGACGACCTTAAGGCCAACGGCCTCTCAGTAAAAGCGGTGATCATCACCCGGTTCGAGAACCAGCCGGCGGCGGTGATCTTCAAGAATAAGCTCCAGCACCGGGGCCTGACGGTCTACACCCACGGCTACACCAAGGGCTATCCCACCGATGTCGACACCGTGGTCAGCGACCTGGGGTACGGAGCCAACGAATACGCGGCCACCGACAAACCGCTGGTGGTGGTGACCGGGCCGGGGCCGGGCAGCGGCAAGCTGGCCACCTGCCTGTCCCAGATGTACCACGACCACCGGCACGGCCTGAAATCCGGCTACGCCAAGTTCGAGACCTTTCCCATCTGGAACATTCCGCTTAAGCACCCGGTGAACGTGGCCTACGAGGCGGCCACCGCCGACATCCGGGACTACAACATGATCGACCCCTTCCATCTTGAAGCCTACGGCAAGACGGCCGTCAACTATAACCGGGACGTGGAGGTGTTTCCGGTGCTGCGCCGGATCCTGGTGAAGATCATGGACGACCCGATGTACAAGTCCCCCACCGACATGGGGGTCAACTGCGCCGGGTTCGGCATCGTGGACGACCAGGCGGTGCAGGAGGCCTCCCGGCAGGAAATACTCAGGCGCTACTTCCGCTACCGCTGCGAGCACGTGATGGGCTTCGTTGATAAGGAGACCATCCAGCGGGTGGAACTGCTGATGAACGACCTGGGGATCAAGCCGGAGGACCGGCCGGTGGTGGAGCCGGCCCGCCGGGCTTCGGCCGAGGGCCAGGACTGCGGCAAGGGAAACGAGGGGATCTTCTGCGGCACCGCCATCCAGCTGCCGGACGGGACCATCATCGCCGGAAAGAATTCGCCCCAGATGCACGCCGCCTCCAGCCTGGTGCTGAACGCGGTCAAGAAGCTGGCCGGGATCCCGGACCAGATACACCTGATCTCGCCGGCTATCATTGAATCCATCGCCAACCTGGACCGCAACATCCTGAAAGAGCGGACGGTCAGCCTGGACCTGGAGGAGACCCTGATAGCCCTGGCGGTCAGCGCCATGACCAACCCCACCGCCCAGCTGGCCATGGAGCAGCTGAAGCAGCTGCAGGGCTGCGAGGTGCACAGCACCCACATCCCCACCCCCGGCGACGAGGAGGGGCTGCGCAAGCTGGGGGTCAACCTGACCAGCGACCCGAATTTCTCCAGCCACAGTTTGTTCGTGGTCTGAAACCGAGAGATATAGTGATTTGGTAATCACGTATTGATCAATCATTAAAACTATTTATGGCCAATCTCGTCACATTATTCCGCCTGATCCTCCTCTTCGGGCTGGTGGTGATGGCCTACCAGACCCGCTACCCCTGGCTGCAATTGGCCAACATGCCGCTGCTGGTGATAGTCATCGCGCTGGATGCGGTGGACGGGGTGGTGGCCCGGATGTTCAAGGAATCCTCGCTGTTCGGAGCCATCTTCGACATCATGGTGGACCGGGTGACCGAGAACGTACTGTGGATAGTGCTGGCCGACTTACGCTACATCCCGGTATGGGTGGCCATCGTGTTCATCACCCGCAGTCTGATCGTGGACTCCATCCGCTCCCACGGCATCCAGCAAGGCAAGACACCGTTTGGGCAGATCGTTTCCAGGTCGGGACAGTTTCTGGTGGGCAGCCGGTTCATGCGGGGATTTTACGGCGCGCTGAAAGTGGTCACCTTCGGTTGGATCTTCCTGCTGCAGCCCTGGCCGGTGCTGATGCCTGGCTTCTGGGCCAATAACTCAGGATACTTCAATCTTGTCACTGCGATCCTGATCTACCTGACCGTGGCCGTCTGTATCCTGCGGAGCATCCCGGTGATAACCGAGTTCGTGGCGGTGCACAGGGTCTTTTCCTACATCAAGCTTCCCCGCAAAAAGGCCGGATGATGCCGATAGTCTTCATAGACATCGACGGCACCATTGTCAGAGGTACCAGTTGCGAAAAACTGTTCATCCCGTATCTGCTGGGAAAACGAAAACTGGGCCTTAAGCAGTACTTCCACTTTGTCCGGTTTGCCCTGCGCCATTTCCCGAAATACGGCTTCAAGGTCTACAAGCGGGACAAGGCCTATCTGGCCGGCTTGCCGACGCTGGAGACCGGGCAGCTGGCGCTGGAGTTCATAGACAAAATATTGCCGGGGCGCTTCAACCGGGACCTTCTGACAGAACTGGAGCGCCGGAAGGCCGCCGGGGACGAGCTGGTGCTGCTTTCGGGAGCGCCCGAATTCCTGGCCGAGCCGCTGGGCAGGAAACTTGGGATCGACAATGTCATCGCCTGCAGGGTCCCTTCGCTCGACGGCCGCTTTACCAGCGGGGATCCGGAACAGCATCCCTACGGGCCTAGCAAACTGTCATTAGCCCTGGAACATTGCCGTAAGCGGGGAGTTCCAATAGAACAGACAGCCGCCTACGCCGACAAATTCAGCGACCTGCCATTGCTGGAACAGGTGGGAACGGCGGTGGCGGTCAATCCAGACAATAGATTGTTAAAAACAGCGAAAAGGAAAGGTTGGAGGATAATCAAATGAAAAAATACATCATAGTCCTGGTTATGTGCGGATTTCTTTTCGTTTTGGCCGCGGCCCAGCCCGGTGAGCAGTCCCTTATCGCCGCCTGGGAACAGTCAATAAAGAATGACCCGGCCACGGTGTCCTTTGAGAAGACAGGCGACCGTTCTTACAAGTACCAGACGAAGAAATTTCCCTATAAAGGCGGTTTGCGGGTCGTAAATGTCACGATCGATGATTACGGCACCGACTATTACAATGACGGATACGACGAGGCCTGCAAGGTCGGCTATGTGGAGACCGAGATCGACAGCAATTCCGCGTCTTTCATGGAACGCTATGCCCGCAGTTACGGGGCATGGCAGGCTTTCAATACCCTTTATTTTGACCATAAGCAGAACCAGTGGCTTAATTATAACCAGTACCGCCAATCCCTCACCAAGAAATACGGCAAAACATGCAGATCCCCCTGGCTGGCCATATTAGGAAACTTTTGGGTGATATTTTTCGTAATCCTTATAGTGTTCATCATCCTTCTTTCCCGCAGGACCAACAAACAGATGAAACAGGCCCTGGCCCGGCAGGACCATGCCCTGGCCGAGACCGACCGGGCTTTAAAGCTTTCCGAACAGTCGGTAAAGTTAAACGAAGAAAGCAACCGGTTGCTTAAAGAAATACTTGAAGCTTTAAAAAACAAAGATCAGGAAAAATAGGATGATGAGATCCAAAGTAGCGGTCATCAAAACCAGACCCGAAACAGTGATCCAGGACATTGCCCGGGTGATGGAGCTGGCGGGATTCAGGCAGTCGCTTGATCCCCAAAAGACCACCATCCTCAAGGACAATATCTCCTGGCATTATCCCTTTCCCGGTGCCAACACCACGCCCTGGCAGCTGGAGGGCGTGATCAAGGCTCTGCAGGAAGCCGGCTATAATGATATCTCCTGCGTCCAGAATAAGACGGTGGTCACCGACACCTTCAAGGGCGAGGACCTCAACCGGTACCTGCCCATCCTAAAAGGTCACAGCGTTCCGGTGCTTTACAACTTCAAGGGCCCGGACATGAAGTGGGTGCCCTATGTCCCCAAGGCGAAGATGCTGGCCCTGGACAAGATATTTCCCGAAGGGATACTGGTGCCGGACTACTTCTTCGGCAGGAACATCGTCCACCTGCCCACCGTCAAATGCCACATCTACACCACCACCACCGGGGCCATGAAGAACGCCTTCGGCGGCCTGCTGAACACCAAAAGGCATTATGCCCATTCCTGGATCCACGAGGTGCTGGTGGACCTTTTGGCCATCCAGCAGGAGATCCATTCCGGGCTGTTTGCGGTGATGGATGGAACCACCGCCGGCAACGGCCCCGGCCCCCGCACCATGTTCCCGGTGATCAAAAACTATCTGCTGGCCTCAAGCGACCAGGTGGCCATCGACGCGGTCTCTGCCCACATGATGGGCTTTGACCCCATGTCCATAAAGTACATCCGGCTGGCCCACGAACAGGGTTTGGGCTGCGGCAGGTTCGAGGAGATCGAGCTGGTGGGTGACGACGTCCGGAAGGAGAACTGGAACTTTAAAGTGGGCCAGAACCTGGTGAAAAGGGTGGGCGGGGACCTGATCTGGTTCGGGCCGTTGAAGAAGATGCAGAAATTCTTCTTTCACACCCCGCTGGTGCACCTGTTCATCCTGGCCTCGGAGATCTATCACGACTACCTGCGCTGGCCGCTAAAGGACCGGTTCACATTTGAAAAATGGAAGAAGGAAACTACCTGGGGGCGGCTGTTCCAGAAGTATTCATAGAACAGGGATCCCATTAACCGGGGAAGACAGGATTAACATGATTTACGGGATTTTTCCATCAAAACATATATCTTGGCAACAAAAGAAACAATTATATATCCTGTAAATCCTGTCTGGTTCATAGGTTCGTAATGATCATATATTTCGGGCAAATTATATTGAAAAAAACCGGAATTTATGATAAACTTTAAGTTTACGGCAAAATACAATAAAAAACCATATTACATTCAAGGAGAATCACTGCCATGAGAAAACTTTTAGGGCTGGCGCTGGTCCTGGGCCTGGTACTAACCGTGGTATCCTGCGGCAACCGTGGCAAGGTGATAGCCAAGGTGGGCAGCCAGAAAATCACTCTGGGACAATTTGACGACAACTACCGGGCCCCGGTGCCCCCGCAGGATTCGGCCACTGCCATGACAAATAAAAGGCGGCTGCTGGATCAGATGGTGGAGCAGAAGCTTTTGGCCCTGGAAGCCCTGGCCCGCAACCTGGACAAGGAGCCCAAACTGCAGAAGGAATACGAGGACCTGACCAAGAACATGCTGATGGGCCAGCTTTACCGCCAGGAGATCCTGGAGAAATCACAGCCCACCGACAAGGAGATCAGGGATTATTACAAGCGGATGGGCACGGAAGTAAAGGCCCGGCACATCCTGGTCAAGACAGAGGAAGAGGCCAAAGCCATTTACAAGTCGCTTAAGGACGGAGCCGACTTTGAGGAGACAGCCAGGCAGAAATCCCAGGATCCGGGCTCGGCTCCCCGGGGCGGCGACCTGGGCTGGTTCGGCTGGGGCCGGATGGTCCAGGCCTTCCAGAAGGCGGTCTTTGACCTGAAGCCGGGACAGCTGGGCAAACCGGTCCAGACCCCGTTCGGCTTTCACATCATCCGGATGGATTCCACCCGGGCGGCCGAGATCAAGCCCTTTGACCAGATGAAGGACATGATCAAGCAGCAGCTGACGGCATCCAAACCCCGGGAGATGGCCACCGAATACGTGGACAAGATAAAATCCTCGGCCAACGTCAAGATCAAAAAGGATGTTCTGGACCTGCTGGCCGCCAAGCAGCCCCAAACCATGGGACCGGCTCCACTGCCGCCGCTGGGAGACGAGGCGGAAAAGAAGAAGGTCATAGTTACCTACAGCGGCGGTTCCTGGACTGTGGAAGTGTTCTACAACAAGCTCAACAAAATGTTCGGCGGCAACGCCGACCTCAGGAATTCCGCAGTGCTGGAACAGCAGGTGCAGGCCATGCTGGTGGAAGACCTGCTTCTGGCCCGGGCCAAGTCCAAGAACCTGCAGAACAATCCCAAGGTCAAACAGCAGATGGAAAAGGCCTGGGACGAGATGCTGGCCGCCTCATTCTATCAGGCCGAGGTGGGCCCCAAGGTCAGCGTCAATCCGGAATCGGTCAAGGTCTACTATGCCAAGAACAAAAAGGCCTTCTATCAGCCGGCCAAGGCCATGGTCCATCAGATTGTGACCCGGACCAAGCCCGAAGCCGATGCGGTATACAAATTGCTTTCCCAGGGCGCCGATTTTGCGGCCACCGCCTCTGAAAAATCAATTGACTGGACCAAGTCCTCAGGCGGAGCCCTGGGCGAAGTGACCCAGAACGATCCCCGGTTCCCGGAAGTTTCCAAGGCGGCTTTTGCCGCCGGTCTGAACCAGGTCACCAGGCCCTTTGCCGTCAAGGAAGGTTTTGCGGTGATCAAGGTCAGCGCCCGAACCCCCGGCAAACAAATGAACTTTGACGAAGTGAAGGCATCCATTGAACAGAACATGGCCCAGGGCCAGGAGCAGATCCTGTACCTAAGCCTGATCGAGACCCTTAAGTCAAAATATCCGGTAACAGTAGATGAGAATGTCTTAAAGCTGGCCGGCCAGCAAAAGCCGGAAGAGGGAAAATAAAATGAAAAAACTAACCATGGCCGGGCTGGTCCTGATCCTCGGTTTAAGCCTGCTGGCCGGAACCGGCTGTAAAAAAGAACAGCCCCAAGGGCAGGTGGTGGCCCGGGTCAACAAGGCCGTCCTGACGGACTCAGACGTCAAGGATTATCTGCCCAACGGCGCGGCCGGCATTTCACCGGCCCAGAAGGAAGAGTTCTTAAGGCGCTGGGTGGATACGGAACTGTTCTACCAGGAAGCCATAAAAAAGGGATTGGACAAGGATCCCAAGGTGGCCAAGCAATTGCGCGACCTGAAGCGTGAGATCCTGGCCAACCAGCTGCTTCAAAAGGAAGTGGTGGAGAAGCAGAGCGTCAGCGAGTCCGAGGTCAAGGCCTACTTTGACCTGCACCAGGCCGAATTTCAGAACAATGTCCGCTACAGCCAGATAGTGGTCCAATCCCCGGAAGAGGCTGCCGCCATCAAGTCCGCGCTGGACGGAGGAGCTGATTTTGCCAAGATTGCCAGGGAAAGGTCGTTGGATGCCGCTTCCCGGGCCAACGGCGGAGACCTGGCCGGCTACCTGCAGCGGGGCAGCGGGGAGATGCCGCTGGATTTTGAGGAAAAACTTTTTGCCCTGGCCAAGGGGCAGACCTCGGACGCCATCAAGCTGTTCAACGGATATTTCATCATCAAGGTCACCGACAAGAAACCGGTCTGGCCGCCGGTGAAGTTCGAAGACGTCCGGGAGGGATTGACCAACGGGATGACCATGGGCAAGCAGAAAACGGCTTTTGACAATCTGACCGAAGAGCTTAAGAAGACCGCCCAGGTGGAGACCCACCCCGACCTGATCAAGTAGCATTGCAGCAATATAATATTTGCAAACAAACAAAGGACTATTTTTCATGAAAAAAATCTATTTGGCCGGAGGCCTGCTGCTGCTGGCTTTGACCTGCTCGCTATACGCCCAGACGGCCGGCGACGGGGTGGTGGCGGTGGTGGACGAGCAGCCTGTCCTGCAAAGCGAACTGGACAAGCAGGTCTCGCTCTTGAAACTGCAGCTCAACCAGACCCAGAACATCATTCCCGAGGACTCCCTGAAAAAACTGGCCCTGGAAAGGCTGATCGAGGTCCGGCTGCTGATGCTGCAGGCCAAGAAGGAATCGCTGGAGGTCACCGATGCCGAAGTGGAAGAAGCTTTGAACAAGAGTATCGGCGAGATGAGGTCCCAGTTTCCCAGCGAAGAGGCATTTAACGCCCAGCTTAAGGCCGAGGGTACCAATATCGACAAGCTGAAGGCCAAGCACCGGCCAGACGCCAAGAACCAGCTTATAATGCAGAAGCTGATAGACAAGAATATACGGGCCAGGGTGTCCCCGCCCACCGAGAAGGAAGTGCTGGATTTTTACGCCAGCCATAAGGACTCAATTCCCCCGGAACCGGAGAAAGCCGAGGTAGCCTGGATAGTGGTCGTGCCCAAGCCGGGCCCCGCCGCTAAGACTGCGGCCATCAAAAAGTATAATGAAGTGATGGCCAAGCTTAATGCCAAGGGCAACTTTGCCGCCTTGGCCAAAAAATATTCCCAGGATCAGGGTTCGGCCGTCAACGGGGGAGACCTGGGCTGGTTCGGGCGCAACCAGATGGTGCCCGAGTTCGAGAAGGTCTGCTTTGAAGCCAAGGTCGGGCAGGTAGTGGAGACCGACACCCGCTACGGCCGGCACATCATCAAAGTGCTGGAGAAGAAGGGAGACCAGGTGCACGCCGCCCACATACTGATCTCACCCATACCCACCGAGGCCGACCTGGCCAAGGCCCGCAAGCTGGCCGCCGGGCTGTACCGCCGGGTGACCACCGGCAAGGAGGACTTCGGCCGGGTGGCCAAAACCTACTCCGACGATCCGATGTCCAAGGAGAACAGCGGACTGCTGGGTCTGATCCCGGTGGAGGCCTTCCCCGATGCCATCAAGACCGAGCTGGCCAGCATGCAGGAAGGCGACATCAGCGAGGCGGTGGAGACCGAGCAGGGGCTGACCATCCTCAAGCTCAACAAGCGGGTGGCGGCCAGGGAGCCCACCTACGAAAACATCAAGAACGATCTGGTGGAGTACTTGAAGAACAAGAAGATGCAGGAGTCGCTGGAGGGGTATTTGAAGAATTTGAAGACCAAGTATGTGATCGAGCGGAAGTAGGGACACTGCCCGCGAAACACGCGAAAAGGCGCTAAATACTTAAGGTCAGCAAAAGAGCCTCCCCGTAATTACGGGGAGGCTCTTTGCTTTTTCCGGGTACGTACAATAGGACAGGTTAATCGCTACATCTTAACGCTAAACGATCCACCCAGGCCCACCTTCCACCTCTTCCAGTCAAACCGCTTTTCTCCTTCCAGCGGGCGGTTTATCCACAGCGGGAAGATGGCCCGTACCGGGCCCAGGGAAAGCGTGACCCCGGCGTCGGCGTAGAGGTACTTGGCCTTCATCTCCTGCCAGTTGTCTTTCACAGAGCCCACATCTCCGAACACCGAAACAAAGCCCGGCAAGACCGAGACCGAGAAATTAGCGCTTATGGCCGCGTTGCCGTGCAGGTGTCTTCCATAATAGCCCGGCAGGTTGGCCCCGCCGTCAATATGGTAATGCTCCTGGGCCGAGAACCCGCCCTTGTAGGAAATGATCATGTCGTCCAGGCCCTTGGACTTGAAGGCCCCGGAAAGGAAGTACTGCTCCTGGCTGGGGGCATTGCTCTGAATATTTCCGGCAAACAGCCGCAGGCTGGGCCTCAGCCATTTGTGGAAATAAAAGCTGTTCTTGTATTCCAGCTCGGCCCGCAGGAAGTTCTTAATATCCCAGGCCGGCTCGGCCACGTAGCCCAAAGTGGCGGCCAGCCGGAGGTCGGAACTTATAAAGGGGTTGCTGGCAGCATAGCCCCTTTCCCCGGTCAGCATGAAGATCTTGGCCGGGATGATGTCCCGGGCGTCCCAGAATCTGTACCCGTAGTCCACCATCTGGCTGTATTCCAGTTTCAGATCAAATCGTTCGGTTGGTCCCTGCATCAGGTACTTTCCCCAGCTTCGTTTCAAACCAAGGCTGGCCCAGCGCAGGTCAAAGGCCTTGCCGCCGGAAACATAGATCCTGGGCGGGCGGGGGAGGTCAGTGACAGGCGTCAGGTAATCGGCCGAGAAACTGAACTGTCTGGCTTTAAAACCGTAATAAGGAGAGAATGTCCACTGGTGTTTTCCCATCATGGGGTCGCCGTCGGCCAGATAAGCGCCGTGGGACATCACCCCCAGCCTGAAACCATTGACCGCATCGTACCAGGGCAGGGGGAAGGCGAAGATCTGATAGGCTTCGAAGTCCGGAATCCGGGGAAGAATGCAGAAGCTTACCTTACGGGGCCAGCGGTTGTTCCAGCGGTTAGCCTCCAGAATGGTCATGTTTTTATCCAGCGCCGCCCATTGCAGTTTACCGTCCATCTGCAGGTAGAAGCTGGTGTCGGGCCGCTGGGCGCTCCAATCCAGAGAATAGGACCTGTTTGCTTCGTCCAGGGCCTCGAACCTGACCGGCACCCTGAAGTCCCCCCGGCGGGAAAGCTTGAAAAGGTAAGTGTTTCCCGGAGCCTCAATCCGGGCCGCCTTGGTTATGGAATAATCGACCGGGGAGGCGTTGCTGAGCCAGATCTTAAGCGGCTGGCTGACAGTCTTGCTCGAGACCGAATCCATGACGGCCAGAAAATTTCCGGTATTTACATGCTTGAACTTGAATTTGCGGTAATAGGCTTGCATGGCGGCGTCAAAAGTGCTGTCTCCCAAATATCCTTTCAGCCACCACATCATCAGGGCCGGCTTCTTGTAGGCGGTAACGGCGTACAACGGCTGTTCGTTGACCAGCGAAGCCTTGGTGCTGATGGGCTGTTCCATCCGGTTGGCGGCGTACATATAGCTGAGGATGTAGCCGATATATCTATCCGACAGCTCCGGCAGCATCTTCTGCAAATATTTATTTGAAAGCATGTTCCCCCTGGGGCCGTACTTTTCCTCAAAATACCGCTCTTCGGAGAAGCTGTTGATCCCCTCGTCCAGCCAGGCCTCGTCCAACTCGTTGTTCCCCAGAATGCCGTAGAACCAATGGTGGCCTATTTCGTGCATCACCACGTTCTCCAGCAGCCGGGTTAACTTGTCTTCGCCCGAAGAGATGATCACCAGGTTGGGGTACTCCATGCCGCCGCCGGCCGCCATGTCTCCATCGCAGACCGTCAAAGTGGAATAGGGATAGGCACCGTACCACTTGCCGTAATAGTCCAGGGCGTCCTTGGAATACTGCATCACGTTGGCCCATTTTCCCTTGTTCTTGGGCAGGCAGAGCACTTTGATCTCCACCCCCTTGTGCGTTTCAGTTGTTTCCAGATATGAAGTATCGGCGCACCAGGCAAAGTCGTGGACATCGTCGGCGTAGAAGAAACGGTAGGAGCCGCTGTCCCCGGGCTGGTCCAGCGAATCATAGGGATTCACCAGCTCGATGCCGGTGGCCCCCACCTTCATGCCCCGGGGGACGGTCAGCCCCACGTCAAAACTGCCGTAATCCCCGTAGAACTCGCCGTTGTAGTGGTAGCCGTCGGGATGCCAGCCCAGGCTGTCATACACCGCCATCTTGGGATACCATTGGGACATCTCGTAATGCAAACCTTCATGGCCCAGCCGGGAGAATATCTTCGGGATCTTGACCCGGTAGTCCAGGGAGAAATCCAGGGAATCGCTGGGGGCCAGCGGACTGTTCAAGGGGACCTTGATCCCGGTCAGGTCCGGGCCGTATTCGTAGTTCAAGGCCTGGCCGGATGCGGCCAGTTGGTGGAGCTCGATGTATCCCCGGTCTTCGGGCTTGCTGCGCCAGAATTTGTAATCACCAGCATTCCGGGCTTCCCGGGCAAAGTCAGAATTCCTGTCCCGGTAGGCGTTGGGATAGAGGTGGAACCAGACGAACCTCAGGGTGTCCGGTGAATTGTTGAAATAGCGCAGGGTCTGGCTGGCGGACAGGCTGTGATCGGCCGTATCCAGCCGGGCCTCAATCTGATAGGCCACCCGCTGCTGCCAGGCCCAGAGGCTCCATGGGCAAAGAGAGAGGGCCAGCAGAATAAGGGTCAATGATCTTTTCATCTAAACCTCCGTTTTAAGGAGTGGTTTATCTTGAGGGATCCTTTTCCCGAGATGCAGCAACACTTCTTCCCGGTGTTTCCCAAACTGCAGATACAGCCCCCGGAAGTTCTCCAGCCAGGTCTTGTTCACGAAGGGCGAGACCAGCACCCCGGTGCGGTCGGGATAAAAGCTTTTGATCTGCTCCCAGGTCCGGGACTGGACCACGCCGCCCCGTTTCTGGGAAACTCCTTTTTCGTCAAAGCGGTAGGATGTTTTTAAAAAGAATGGGAACTCGGAAGAGATCATCAGCAAAAAAGCCAGCCCCACCCAGAACCAGGACTGCATCCAGAGATAGACCAACAGGCAGGTTATGACCGGCGCCGCTATTGCGATCACAGCCCGTTTGGGGGATTCGGCGAAAGGGTGCACTGTCCATTCAAATATCACGGCTGGTTCAGAAACTTGTTCCGGACTCATTTTTCTCCTTTTAGCTGGCTGCGGTAATCTTGCTTCAATGTTTCAAAATACTTTAGAGCTTCGGGGCTCTGGTAATCGGGGTAGGTCCATTCCAGGGGCTTAAAGCCGTCGCCCTTGTAGATCAGGGTGGTCTCGGCAAAGATCCCTTTTCCCAGATGAATGCGGTGGGAGAAATCTTTGCAGGAGGCCAGCACCAGGCGCGATTCGTTAATGTACCCGGGATCTATGTTCACTATCCGGCCCGGGGTCTCGGCCTCCCGGCTGTACTGGTCCTCCAGTTCGTTGGCCAGAAGTTTGAACTCGGCTAGCCGGTCCGGGCTTTGCAGACGGTGCAGGCTCCACCAAGTGCGGTAGAGGTTCTGGCCCATCTCTTTCTGATAGTAATCGGTGAATCCGTCGAATTCCAGCACCGGGCTTTTGCGGTCGATGAAATCGAACTTGCTCTGAAGGACCCGTTCCAGGTCCCACAGGCTGACCAGGCCGTTGTAGATCAGGCCCAGGAAATATTTTACCGGCTGGGGCGGATGGGGGAGGGACATACTTAAATACCAAAAACTAAAAATAAAATATTAAAAAGGCGAGACAGGATATCCTGAAATTCCTTAACCATTATCTTCGGCACTGCCCTGGCAGGCTTTGACGCAGACCCCGCAGATGTACTGGTTTATTCCCGGGCGGCGGGAGAAATCCTTGAGTTTGGCGATGCACTTGGGCTTGTCGTAGCCCTGTTCGGTGATGGCCCCGGCCGGGCAGGCCGTTATGCAGCGCCGGCAGGCGCCGCATTCTCCTTTAACCGGCGAGCCGGACTCAAGCGGCATATCGGTCAGCACGCTGACCAGGCGCAGCCTGGCCCGGTGCACCGGGTGGATGAATATAGCCGATCTCCCGATCCAGCCCAGCCCGGCCTGAACCGCCAGCGCCTTGTGCGACAGGTGCCCCAGGTGTTTTTCCCAGTCCACAGTCTGGGAGGCAGGGATGGGCAAAGCCTTGAAGCCTTTTTGCTGGATGTAAAATCCGAACGCTGTTGCAGCCCGGTCCAAGGCGTCATTGGCTGTCTGGTAATGGTACTTGTAGAGAAATGTCGGTTGGTCAACAATGTCATCGATCACCGGATCCGAAAGCCTGATGCCGGCCACTATTCCGTACTTCAAACCCTTGGCCGGGCCTTCCAGCTGGGGATGAAAGGTCTTGCGCACCGGATCCAAGTCTGCTATTCCGAACACCGACATGCCCAGGGATGCAGACAGGTCGCGGAGTTCTTCGGTATATTTGTAAGGGTCGGTCATTTACTTTATCCAGCCCAGCCAGGCGCCAAGCCACAGTAGCAGGGGGGCCAGGAACACCGCCGGCAGCAGGTTGGCCACCTTAAGCTTCAGGTTGCCCAGCAGGTTCAACCCGATGCCCAGCACCAAAAGTCCGCCGGCCGCGGACATCACGTCGATATAGGCTCCGGGCAGGATGCCCTGGAACAGATAGGCTGCCAGAGTCAAAAGGCCCTGATACAACAAAACCACCAGGGCCGAGAAGATGACGCCCAGGCCCAGCGAGGCCGCCAGGGCGATGGAACTGATGCCGTCCATCAGGGACTTGGTGAACAGCAGGGTGTGGTCGTTCTTAAGCCCGTCCTGCAGGCAGCCCACGATGGTCATGGGACCGACGCAGAACAGCAGGGAGGCGGTGACGAAGCCGGTGACGAATTTGTCGCTCTTGCCTTTGGAGAACCTGGCCTCCAGCGCCCGGCCCAGATCATCCAGCCTTTGCTCGATGTCCCACCACTGTCCCAGCAGGCCGCCCAGCACCATGGCGATCAGCACCATGAACAGGTGGGGGCTTTTAAAGGACAGGTCCAGCCCCACGATCAGGGTGAACAGGCCTATGGCCTGCATCACGATGGCGGAGAATTTCTCCGGCATTCGCTTGTGCAGCAGCAGGCCCAAAAGACTGCCCAAGATCACGGCGGCGGTATTGGCGATGGTTCCCAGCATGCTTTGTAGACCTCTCCCTTCGTCCCTCTCCTGGGAGGAGAGGGATAGTTATTTGGAAAAACATTGTCCTTTTAACGGAAGATTGAGCCCAGTATCCCCCGGATGATGGTGCGGCCGGCCTGACTGGCGGCGGCCCGGGCCGCACTCTTGACCATGGCCTCGGCCACGCTCTGGCGCTGTCTTGGCGCCGCCGTCCTGGCAGCGGTCTTGGGAACATTCACCGGTGCGGTCTGGGTCGTTTTCTCGGCCTTGGCCTTTAGCAGTTCGTAGGCCGATTCCCGGTCCACCATTTTTTCGTAATGGCCGAAAAGCACCGATGTTTCTATCACCTTTTTCCTCTGGCCGTCATCCACCGGGCCCAGCTGGCTGGCGGGGGGAACGATGTAGGCTTTCTGGGTCACTGACGGGCTGCCCTTCTCATCCAGCAGCGAGACCAAAGCTTCGCCTACCTCCAGCTGGGTGATGGCCGTTTCGATGTCCAGTTTGGGGTTGGAGCGGAAGGTCTGGGCCGCGGCCTTGACGGCCTTCTGGTCGTTGGCGCTAAAGGCCCGCAGGGCGTGTTGGATCCTGTTCCCCAGCTGCCCCAGTATCTTGTCCGGAATGTCGGTGGGATTCTGGGTGACGAAGTAAATGCCCACCCCCTTGGAGCGGATCAGGCGGACCACCTGCTCGATCTTCTCCACCAAAGCTTGCGGCGCATCTTCAAACAGCAAGTGGGCCTCGTCGAAGAAGAAGACCAGTTTCGGCTTTTCGGCATCGCCCATCTCCGGCAGCTGCTCGAACAATTCCGACAATAGCCACAGCAGGAAGGTGGCGTACATCTTGGGCGACTGCATCAGCCGGTCGGCGGCCAAAAGATTCACCACCCCGCGGCCCTTTTGGTCGGTCTGGATCAGGTCGTCCAGGTTCAGGGCCGGCTCGCCGAACAACTGGTCCGCGCCCTGTTCATCCAATGCCAGCAGAGAGCGCTGGATGGTGCCGATGCTGGCGGCCGAGATCTTGCCATATTCGGTGGTGAACTCGGAGGCGTGATCCCCGGCATACTGCAGCATGGAACGCAGGTCTTTCAGGTCCAATAACAGCAGGCCGTCGTCATCGGCTATCTTGAAGACCAGCGACAGCACGCCGCTCTGGACCTCGTTCAGATTAAGCAGGCGGGACAAAAGCAGGGGGCCCATCTCGGAGATGGTGGTCCGGGCCGGGTGGCCCTTTTGGCCGTAGACATCCCAGAACACCGCCGGGCAGGGCTCGAACCCAAAGTCCTTAAGACCAAGGGTCTTTATCCGGTCGTTTATCTTTGTGTTCTGGCCCCCGGCCTGGCTTAAGCCGGCCAGGTCGCCCTTGACATCGGCCAGAAATACCGGAACACCGATCCGGCTGAAGCTTTGGGCCAGACTTTGCAGGGTGACGGTCTTGCCGGTACCTGTGGCGCCGGCCACCAGCCCGTGGCGGTTGGCCATCTGGGGCAGGAGGTAAAGTTCCTTCTCGCCCTTGGCGATCAATATGGGATTTATGGACATTTTATGAACTCCGCAGCTCAAAATTTATTGTGATCTTTTGATGTTTCCAGTTCTTTTCCGCATTGCGAGCATTTTTCCTGGTACCATGAAAAAGAGGTTCCGCACCCGGGGCATTTCCAGCGTTGCTCCTGCTGTTTAAGCCATTCTTCCTCGCTATGATCCTTCAAGAACTCCAGATTCCGGAGCATCACCTTGCAGTGGGGAAGGAATTCCTTTACTTTCTGGACAAGGTCTGCCAAACGTTTGGTATGAGGGCAGGGATAATCATTGCACTGGATGCATGATCCGACCTTTTTCTCGCGGGCGCAGGCTCTAATCGCACAGCCTTGGCAGCCGGCAAAGACAGTGCCGGACTTACAGCCATGGCAGATTATTTCCGCCTGCGTGATGTATTTGCTGAACTTACCTGGCAGGTCTTCCCATCGGGCTTTGGCGCTGGTGGCAAGCTCTTTGCGGTAGGCTTTGATTATTTCGCAGGCCCCGCAGTAAAGCCCGCAGTAACTATCGTAACGAAATTCTTCCATGTTAGCTGGCCTTTTGATCGTCCCGCCATTTCCGGTATTTGCGCAGGTCCTTTCGGATCAGGGCCAGTTCCAGGGCGGCCACGGCGGCATCGTCTATGGCCCCGAAAAAGGGAATGGCATCGGGCACGAGGTCAAAGGGATTGAAGATGTAGAACAGGGCCACGGCTATGCCGAACAGCGTCCATCCGGGGGTCACAGGATAGCGTTTTTTGAAGGAGTCCCGGAGCATAGAGGCCAAAGCGCCGAAGTCATCCAACAGCTCCCGGATAAATCCATTATTTTTCTTTTGCGGAACCATAATATATTTAGACACTGAAAAACACTGATTATTAAAATATTTTTCTACAGATTTTAACCCGGTTGCCAAAATATATCAAAAGATCAACCTTTATTTTAGTTGCTTTTAAATAATTTACCAGTTGGGTCTCATGTGCTTTTGAGAGTTCACTGCAGGATTTTAATTCAATGACTACTTTTCCATCAACAATAATGTCGGCAAAATAATCGCCCACAACGTGCTCTTCAAAATAAACCTTAATTGGCACCTGCTGTTCGATAGTATGCCCAGCTTGTTTCAGTTTAATTGACAGGGCATTCTCGTATACCTTCTCAAGGAAACCGAAACCAAATTTTCTATGCACCTCGTAAGAACAGCGGATTATGGAATCGGTTATTTCCGAGTAGATATATTTAGATTCAATAGTCATAGAAATGCAGTGTATTCAGTGTCAATTAATCCCTTTGTGAGTCTCTGGTAAAGGCGGCTATTGACCGGTCATAGCTTGCTTCTCCGTTCTTGGTGAAGAAACAGCCGGGGATCTCCCCGTTCTTGCGGTGGTAGGCCACGCACTCGCAGCACAGCCCCTTGCGGGAACAGGGGGAATAAGTGCAGGTGCAGTTCGTGAGATTAGCTGTTTTATTGCATTCCATTTGTCCGCTCGTTTTATTGTTTCATTGCCGAATCCAGGATAGTTCCGAGTTGTTCCGGTTTCTGGGTCCCGATCAGTATTCTTTTACCGTCCTTGAGCACCAGCTGCAGTCCTTTATTTCCGGATACATTATAAGCCAGCCCGCCGCTGCCCCGCTTGATTCCCCAGCCGCCGTATTCCAGAATGGGCCGGTAGGTGCGCACGGAGTGTTCCCTGATGTCAGAAAAGGGGAATGTTACCGGTTTCCGGTGAAGGGGTTTGAACTGAACTGATATTCCCTGGTTGGTGACCCGGGTGATAAGTTTCAATGAAATGAATAGGGCGGTAATTCCCAGGCAAAGCAGGGCCCCCATTGCCATGCCGAACAGGTCGGCGGGGCCGGAGGGCCGGGGCGGCACCGGCCCGAAGAACTGGGCAAAGAACATGGTGAAATAAGCCACGTCCATTCCTATCAGAACCAACCACAGCCAGACCTGTCCAAAGCGCTGTTCTTCGGTGAATATGAATGGTTCATTATTTGCTTCCATCCGTCTTCTTTCCTTTTGACAGTTCGGTTTTCTTCTTCAGATATTCCCGATTCTTCTCTTTGCGCTCCCTTTTCTCCACCGGCCGTACGGTCTCGTCCAGGATCCATTGTAAGAAAGGGGTGTAACCGTCCCGGATCCGCCACATCACTATCTGGGGCACCGTGTCCGGATGCAGCTGCTTGATCCGCCGCTCGATCCGCTTGAAGAACCGGTGCTCAGCCTGGAAGAACACGGCCCACTCGGCGCGCTGTTCTATCTTTCCCTGCCAGCGGAACAGGGATTCGGCCTGGATGATGTTGGCCCCGGCCGCCAGCTGTTCCTCCAGCAGGATGCGGGCGGTTCTGGCGGCATCTTCCTTGAAAGGGAAGGTGGAGTATACTATTATGCAATTCATTTTTTCGTACGCTATTGTGATTTTATGATTCCGTTCTCTATCTTCAGCAATTCTCCCACCAGTTCTACCTTTCCGCGTTTTATCACCATCCCGTCCCCGTCCTTGCAGGCGTAGACCGTGGCTTGGTTCACCTTTGAGAAATATTGAACATCCTCCAAACGTCCTGCCCGCAAATTCCAGTGGGGCAAAAAATGAAAGTCCACTAGGCCCACTGCCTGATGCTTGTCCGTCCGGCTCTGGTAGAATACGTGCGAGATTTTGATGCTGGGAGTGAGCACAATGGCCCCGGCGCTGATGCCCAGCAGGATGCCGCCATCCTCCCAGTATTTCTTAAGCACCGGGCCGAAGTTCCTTTTCCTGATGGAACCCAGGAACTGGAAGGGGTCGCCCCCGGATAGGTGGATGGCATCGCAGGCCAGCAATTCGTCTGTCTTGGACGGATCATACTCCTTGTTCAGGTCAAAGTACAGGATGTCTTCGATCCCGTACTTCTTATAGTATTCGTATTTTTCCCTGTAATACTTCCTGGTGCTGTCCGAGGCCGAGGGGATGTAGGCCAGCTTGGGCTTGTCCTTGTTGACCAGCTCCAGTAACCGCCGGTCCAGTTTTTCATTCCCGGGGACCACCTGATCGCTGTAGAATATTATGGCGCCGCTTTTCACGATAAAAAGAAAAGGTTCAGCGCAGCCAGAGTGATGCCGCAGTTTATCCGGTTGCTTCGGATCATCTTCTTTACACCGGCCGGAGAGAACTCTGATATCTCCAGAATGGACTCGTCGTGCTGCTGGTTAAGGCTGGAGACTTTGGGATGTTTCAACTTCCTGGCCAGATACACTATGATCTCGGCATTCTCGTGTCCCAACGCGGTGTAGAAATTGCCCAGCCTTTTCCATTTAGCCGCTTTCAGGCCGATCTCCTCCCACAGCTCCCGCTTAGCAGAAGCTAAAGCACTTTCCCCTTGGTGAATGGCGCCGGCCGGCAGTTCATAGAAAACATTATCCAGAGCATAGCGGTATTGTTTGACCAGGTATATTCTTCCCGCATCGTTCACCGCCACCACGGCCACCCCCGGCCCTTTCTGGACCACGCCGTAGATCCCTTTACGGCCGCCGGGATAGGAAATGCGGTCATGCCGCACCGTGATCCAGGGGTTCTTGTAAACAATTTTAGAAGACAGGGTCTTCCAGCCGTATTTATTCTGGTTCATTTTAAAACTCGCCCGGAGTTACGCCTTTGGGCAGAGGTTGCTGCCAGGTTTCAGCCTTAAATGAGTCTGCAGGGGAGATCTTGCCGTAGGTAATCGAAAGTTCAAGATGCTGGCGAGGCTTTTCCATTTCGATCTCATAAGGGCGGTAACTTACTCCCAGCGTTTGCCATCTGCCGTATCTGATCTGCTGCAGGTCCCCGGTCCCGGACTGAACCCGGTATTCCGCTATCCTCCCGATCTTGGGGTCCACCCGGAAAATGTAGGCCGCCAGACTGTCCTGATAGCTGAAGTTCGAGTATTCGTCCTCCCCGGCAAAGTTGCATTGGCCCGGGGGCAGGGGAGGCCGGCCTTCCAGCATCTTAAGGAACTGGTCCAGAGAAAATCCCAGAGTGTTGGCCGAGGCCGAGTCTATCCGCTGGATCTGTCCCTTCAGGTAAACGCCCTTGATGGGGATGTTCAGCCAGGCCAGGCTGTCGCAGACCGCGGCCGAGGCCAGGGTAAATCCCAGGAAACCGGAGATGTCTATCCGCATCCTTTGGGGGCTTTCCCAGCGCAGGGTGAAGGAAAAAGACTGGTTGATATCCGGGGAACGAAGACTGATGTCCCCCTCGGCCAGATAAGGCAGGCGCGGTTCGGAATAACCATGCTGCACCTGCTGCCAGACCTTTTCGGGGGTGGGCTTTTGGGGCTTGGTTTTGAAATGGGAACAGCCGGGAAAAAGGCAGAAGGCAAAAAACAAAAAACAAAAAGGCAGCAGCTGGCGTTTAAGTTCATTCATGGGCTTCGATCTTCTTTCTGATATCATCCTTTTTAGGGTCCAACTTCAGGGCCTTGCGCCACTGTTCCAAGGCCTTCTCACTTTGTCCCAGAGCCGAATAGATGTCCCCCAGGTGGTCCCGCAAGGCGGAATCATCTGACAGAATATTTACAGCCTTCTCCAGTTCTTGCTGGGCCTGGGAGATCTTTCCCTGTTTAAAGTATATCCAGCCCATGCTGTCGATATAATAGGCGTTGTCCGGTTCGGCCTGCAGGGCCTGGGCCAACATGGTCTCGGCTTGGTCCAGGTTTATGCCCCGTTCGGCGTACATATAGCCCAGATAATTCAATGCCAGGTGGTTCTGGGGCTGGCGGGCCAGCAGCAGAAGGAAATAGCGCTCGGCCGCTTCAAAGTCTCCCGACCTCTCATAGGCGGCGGCCAGGTTAAAGACCAGGTTAAGGTCCCTTTTGTTCTTGGGATAAAGTTTAAGATAATGGGGGATGGCCTGGGAATACTGCTCCAACTGGACATAGGCATAGCCCCAGATGTAATCCAGTTGCATCTTGTTGCCGTGGCGGCGGGACCTTTTAAAAGATATTTCGGCGGAATCCTTCCGGTCACAGGCCAGCTGACAGATCCCCAGGTTCAGCCATCCCTCGGACAGGCGGGGCAGTATCTTCAGTGTACGGCTGAAATACCCGGAGGCTTCGGCATACTGCTTCTGCTCCATCTTTAGCTTAGCCAGGGTATACAGGGCCTCGGTGTTAAGGCTGTCGTCCTGCAGCAGCAGGTCAAAGTTCAGAAAGGCATTGGGAAAGTCCTTTTGCTGGTAGTAAAGGCGGGCCAGCTGCAGTCTTAAATTCCTGTCCTTGACCCCCAATGCCAGAATCTCCTCGGCCTTAAGGATGGCCCCGGAAAAATCGTTCTTTAAAAGCAGCAGGTTGAAGATGTGTCTTTTAAGGTATTGATTCTTGGGAGCCAGTTCTTCGGCCAAAAGATAATATATGTAGGCCGAGTCCGGCTGTTCCCTCGCTTCGTAAAGCGCGGCCAGGGAAAGGGAGGCCTTGGCATTCTGGGGATCGCTCAGTAAAACAGACCGGTATTGTTCTATGGCTGGCTGGTATTTCTTGGCCCGGGCCAGCACCCCGGCCAACTGGAACTGAAGCTCCGGGTCGTCATTCTGCTCCATGGCCTTAACCAAAACTGCCTGGGCCGAATCCGGTTGGTTTACCACTTCATGCAGCCCGGACAGGGTGACCGCAACCTCGCTGTTTTTGGGATCCAGCTGGAAAGCTTTTTGGTATTCGGCCAGGGCCGCCGGCCAGTCCTTGGCAATCAGGTGGGAGTTGCCCAGTATAAGGTGGGGATCGGCGCTGGCGGAGTCCAGCCGGGCAGCCTTTCGGGCATACAGCGCCGCCAGGGTGTCATTGCCCAATTCGTAATAGTTCTGGGCTATGTACAGATGCAGCAGGGCCGAGTTCTGGTTGAGCTTAAGTGCCTGCTTATAGGTCTTGATGGCCCCCTTAAGGTTCCCCTGATCCTCCTGGGAGGCAGCCAGGTCTATGTGATCCAGCAGGGAAAGGTTAGCCTGCCCGGGATCCATAACCTGTCTTTTAACACAGCCTGCAGTCAAGGACAGTCCCAACAGCAGTAAGATGAGATTGTTTTTCAATATCTTAACCCTTGAACAATTTAAGATGAATAATGTCAGGATACCATATTCTATGGTATTCTTGATGCTTTTGCAAGCAAAAAATAGGCCGGAACACTCATCCTGGTGTTCCGGCCGGTTGTTGGTTTCATGTGCAAATAATGGGTCAATAAGTGAAACTTTAAAATATATATCGGGCGCCTTCCCGAGCCAGCTTGATCCGGGGATTCTTCAGCGCGGTGATCTCCTGCCTGATCTCCTTTGCGAACAGGGCCTTGATGTGGAAGACGTAAAAAGGAACCTTCAGGCCGGACTTGGCGATCTCCCCGGCCAGGGTTTTGGGCGTCAGGTGGCCTGAGGCATCCGCCAGGTTCTGGAGGCGGTTGGGAAAGGAAGTTTCTATCAGCACCGCCTTCAGGTCTTTCACCTTTTTGCCTTCCTGCCAGATGCGTTCGGTGGGCTTGGTGTCGGCGGTGTAGAGCAGGCTGGATTTGCCGTCCGATATTATGAAGCCCGCGGTGGGCACGGAATGGCTGACCTTGACGGCCTTAACCGTGTGTTTGCCGATAGTGACGGTCCTGTTTTCCCTTAACGGACAAAGCCGGTACACCGCCCGCTTCCGGTCCGGAATAGCGGTGAAATCGGGCCAGACCTGGTTGTTGAAAAGCTGCTGGTGCAGGCTCCGCAACACTTCGGGGAGGCTGGCGATGCTGACTGGCTTTTGGGTGCAGCCGGCCAGGTTGTCGGCCATCATCAGCAGCCCCAGGCTGTGGTCGATGTGAAGGTGGGACAGAAAAACCGTTTCGATCTTTTTCTGTTCTTCAAAGCTGAGCTTTGAGGCGGCGGCCCCGGTGTCTATCAATACAGTTTTGTCCAGCAAAAAACTGGTCAGCCCAAAGCCGGGAAGTTTTGATCCGGAAGCGCCCAATACCCGAAGTTTCATATCAAGCCCTTATCTTAAGTTGGATTTTCTGAGAGGGTTGCCGTAAAGACAGGCGGGGGCAGGTTAGACCGAGGTAACGGGGAAGTGAATGTTTAGGGAGCCAGGCCCAGGCCGGCCACCAGGCCCAGGGGACGGATGTCTCCGCCAAGTTGCATATATAAATAACGTCCCAGTTTACAGTAAATGCCACCGGTAACATTAAGATTTACTGTGGAGTTGGCGTCATCTCTAACCCAGTAAGAACCATCGGCGCTTATGCCTCCGGTATAAGGTTCACGGTACTGCCGGTAAGCTTTATGGAAGGAAGCTCCCAGCCCCAGATATGAGCAAAAACGGTCATTTATGGGCCAGGTGATCCCACTGTTGACAGAAATCCAAGAATAACCAGTGTCCTTTAATGTGTCAGCATAAAAGGCAGTTTCCACATCTTCAACTGTTAGGTTTTCGGATAAATAAGGAGAGATCTCCAGTAAGGTAAGGTCCATTTTATATTCTAAAAAAAGGCCATAGGTTCTGGAGCGGGAAAAACCCAGGGTAAAGCCTATATATTGGTTGGGAATATTGGCGGTGTATCCCAAAATAATCCTGGTTCCGGAATTGAACCCGGGGCCTTCCTCGTCAAGATAATTATATTTGTCCCCCTGAGCCTGGGTCTGGCCTGGAACGATGATTAAAGCGGCAAATATTGTGAGGAATAATCCCGCTTTTAACGCTTTTAACATACTATCCTTATATTACGCTGTATTTTTGGTTATTTACGTTTTAATCTACGGCCCTTGACGGCGGGGCTTTATTTTTGGAAACTGATCCCCAATGTTCCTTTAATCTTACCATGGCCGATACCCTGGCCAGGAAATGTTTCCGGATGACGGTATTGTTCAAGTGATTCTCGTCCACGATGGCCAGCCCCGGGTAAAACTCCAAAGCCCGGCCGCCAAAGAAGCCCTGGCTCCTGACTGTCAGGAGTGTTTGCTTTACACTGGAGCCTGAATAAACCTTGACATCCCTGAGGCCGCAGGAGGGTGAGCGGCTCTTAAACAGAAAACCATCCACAGGCCCCAGGTTCCTGAAAAATAGTCTTATAAAGGCGTTCATTTCTTTGGTCAGGTCCCGGCCAGTGGCCGGCTGGTACAAGTAGCGGCGGCCCTTGATTTCTACGATCCTGATGGGGTCGCGTGGTATGCCCAGCCCGATCTCCTGTTCGGGGCAGACCGGGACGAAGTCTACATGGTCCTTAAGTTTCCTAACCAAAGGACTGGAGATCATCAGGCCGTTGTAGCGGCAGGCGGCGAACCCCAGGCATTTGCTGACGACTATCCGGGGTTTTATTGATTTGACTGTCATTTTAGGAAAATAGTTTACCTACGGCTGTTCCCGCTCCACCTTGACCGTGCACTCGGTCACTAATGCCGCCACCGCGCCGATAGCGGCCAGGGTCGGGGCGATCAGGGCGCCCACCACCCCGATGGTCAGGGGAAAGGCCATGATGGTCTTGCCGTCCCGGTCGATGATGGTGATGCGGCGGATGTTGCCCTGACGGACCAGTTCCTTGATCTTGGCCAGCAGCTGCTCGCCGGATACCTTTATCTCTTCGGTGAATTGATCGGGCATGATTCTATTCCTTTCACAATTGGTTTGATCAGGAGACCTTGGTTCCCATGATCATTGAGGCCGCAATCCGCCCCGACTGGTAAATGGTGGGCAAGCCCGAGCCGGGGTGGGTGCCGCCGCCAACCAGGTAGCAGTTGCCGAACTCCTCGAACTTATTATGGGGCCTAAAGGACAGCATCTGGCTTATCTTGTGGCTTAGGTTGAAGGTGGCTCCGTGGTATATCCCGTATTCATTTTCCCAGTCGGCCGGGGTGATGATCTTCTCCGCCTCTATATGTTGGTCAATGTCCTTGAGCTCGGTCTTCTGCTTGATGATCCCGATCACCCGGTCGCGGAAGGCTTTTCGCTCCTTCTGCCAGTCCAGCCCCGATGTCTGGTTGGTCACCGGCACCAGCACGTAGACGGCGGATTTGCCCTTTGGTGCCAAAGTGGGGTCGGTGATGCTGGCGTTCTGGATATAGACCGAGGGATCGCTGGACAGGGCCTTGCGGCGGACGATGTCCTCTACGTTATTCCGGTAGTCATCGGCGAAGATCACGTTATGGTGCGGTATGTCGTACAGCTTGTCCAGGCCCAGGTAGAGCATGAAGGTGGAGCAGGAATATTCCATCCTGTCCAGTTTTTGATCGGTATATTTCTTCCTGTCCTGCGGAGCGACCAGATGCCGCATGGCCCAAGCGAAATCCGGGTTGATGATCACCGCATCGCCCCGCACCTCGTTTCCATTTTCCAGGATGACCCCAGTCGTTTTGCCGTTTTCGACGATGATCCGCCTGACCGGGGTGTTCAGGTGGATCTTGCCGCCGTCCTCCCGGATCACCCGGGCCATGGCTTCCGATATCTTATTGAGTCCGCCGATGGGGTGGTAGATGCCGAACTTGTGCTCGATGATCGAGAGTATGGTGAAGGTGGCCGGGCACTGCCAGGGCGACATCCCCAGGTATTTGGCCTGGAAGGTCATGGCGATCCGCAGGTGCTCGTGCCTGAAATAACTGGACAGCCTGTCATACACCGAGGCAAAGGGGTCCAGACGGGGAATGGCTTTAAGGAACCGGGGCTTGAGATAAGAGAGCAAACTGCCATAAGGCACCTTAAGGCAGGGATAGACCCGGTCGAACTTCTTGCCCTCGGTCTTTTTGAACCGCAGGTAATTCTGACCGTCTCCAGGGAAGGCCCGCTCGATCTCCGCCACCATCATTTTCTCGTCCCCGGTGGGGAAGAAGTCCTTTGCCCCGTCAAAGCGCAGGCGGTACATGGGATCGATGCGCTTCAGATCCAGGTATTTGTTCAGGTCCCGGCCAGCGTCGGCGAAGGACTGCTCCAGCACTTCCAGCAGCATCAGAAAAGTGGGGCCGGTGTCAAAGGTAAAGCCGCCCAGCTTGATAGGAGCGTTGCGGCCGCCCACCACGTCCTTCTTTTCAAAGATGTCCACCTGGTGCCCTTGGTGGGCCAGCAGCATGCCGGCGGTCAGCCCGCCAGGCCCGGCCCCGATGATGATCACTTTTTTCTTCGGCATGACAGTATTGTTATTGTTACAATAATTTATTCTCGGCGAAACTATAGTAACCGGCCCTTCCCACTATCAGGTGGTCCAGCACCCGGATGTCCAGCGTCCTGGCCACGCTGATGATGGAATCGGTCAGCTGGCGGTCCTCCGGCGAGGGCTGGCAGTGCCCGCTGGGGTGGTTGTGCACCAGGATCAGCCCGGCGGCGTGCAGGTTCAAAGCCTCTTCGATGATCCGCCGGGGATAGACAGCCGCCTTGTCCACCGTGCCCTGATTGATGGTCTTGTATTTCAGCACTTCGTTCTTGGTGTTGAGATAGATGCAGAGGAAAGCCTCGTTGGGCAGTCCGGCCATCTTGGTCCGGGCGAAGGCCAGCACCGACTGGGGCGAGGAGAGGGCGTCCCTGGATATCATCCCGGCCGCCAGGTACTGCTCGGACAGGTGCTTGGCCAGCTTGATCAGCACCGCCGGGGAGTTTCCCAGGCCCTTGACCTTCTCCAGGTCTTCAGGCGAAGCGTCCAGCACTCCGGCCAGGCCGTTGAACCTGTCTATTAACACCTTGGCCAAAGGTTTCACGTCGCGGCGGGGCAAGGCGTAGGCCAGCAGCAGTTCCAGAAGCTCGTAGTCGTGAAGGCCTTCCCCGGCGGTCTGGCGGAATTTATCCCTCAGCCTCTGACGATGTCCCGATGTCTGTTCTTTCTTGTCCACGTCTCGCCTTTGTTGTGTTCCCTTGCCTGAAAGAGAAACCGGCTTGCATATTTGCCTGGTTTGTTATACAATTTATCTGAACCCTCTTTTAAAACGGAGGCCTATGGAAAAGTACACCATTCTGGTGGTAGAAGATGAAGCCAACATGGCCCGCCTGCTGGAATTTCAGCTGCGGAGCGCCGGCTATCAGGTGATCCAGGCCCGGGACGGCCAGGACGGCCTGCAGGTGGCCAAAGAGAAGCATGTGGACCTGATCCTGACCGACATCATGATGCCGCTGATGGACGGCTACGAGCTGTGCCGGGCGGTCAAACAGAGCCCGGAGCTGTGGCACATTCCAGTGATCATGCTCTCGGCCAAGGCCGACCGGGCCAGCATCATCCACGGTTATGCGGTGGGGGCCGCCCGTTACCTGACCAAGCCCCTTAAGCGCGAAGAATTGTATAAGGGCATCGACCTGCGGCTTAAATACTCCTACAAGGCTAAGGTCATGCTGGACCGCAAGGCCAAGGAGTGGGCCGGCCAGCTTTCGGAGAACAACGTTTTTACTGTGCTGGAGCTTTTCTCCATAGGCGGATGGACCGGGCGGATAGACATCACCAATTCACTGGGCCAGCACGGCTGCCTGCACATAGCCGGGGGGGCCATCCTTAGCTGCAGCCTGGAAGGGCAGAGCAATAATTTCAACATCTTCCTGGTGCTGTCCTGGGAACAGGGCGAATTTACCGCCTTCCGGTACTGATCATTTAACCATGGCTTTTTTGCGTAGTGTGACCGGCATCTTTTCTATGGCATATCTTAAGGCCGTCCGGGGCATCCGATCCTTGTTCTTCATCACATAGCCGAAAATATCACGGGGAAATTTGACGTAAGCCTCTTTAAGCAGCCAGCCATATCCCTTTTGCACCAGGTAATGCTCATCGTTCATCAGAGTGTCCGATGTTCTAAGTATCTCCGGCAAGGCCCGGCCTAATTTGGCGGGAGAGATCAGGATCACCGCCGCCGCCCGGCGCAGGTGCCATTCCCGGGATCTGGTCCAGCGGAACACCTGAGGCAGGAATTTTGGATAACGGCAGATGAAATATCCCAAGGCCCGCCGGCAAAGGTCGTCCACCCCACCCCAGTTGCTGACATGGTCCTTGAGCCAGCGCTCCAGTGTCTTGTAATCGGCTGGCTCGAACTGTCTGCGGAGCCGCCAGGCCCAGTCGAAGGCGATGGTGCGCTCCTCGGCGGTATCGCAGCTCAGCAGCTTGTCGCACAGGGCGAAGAGCACAGGTCTCTCCAAGCCCTTTACCTGCTGATAGTACTTGGCCGAGATGGCCCTGACCGCCGGAAGGCGCACTCCGTGCAGGACAATTCCTTCCTTGAAGTAGTTCTGAGCTCCCCGGCGGTAGACGGGGTCAACATTCTGCAGCAGCTCGGCCCTGATCTGTTTGATGATATCATTCATGCTGATCTAATAATTTAAGCACAACGTCGCATAATATGCAACAAAATAATGAAAATAATTTGATCTTTTTGCCGGCGTTTATCGTCGCCCGGACCAAATAACCCAGCCTTACATGATCCGGGGAATTATGATCAAAACAATTGTTGACATTTAAAGCTGCCATCACTATAATAATATTATGAACGATCCCAAACGCCGCCTGTTCCCGTTCCCGGCCATCATCGGCCAGGAAAAGCTGAAGACCGCCTATCTAGCCAACGTGGTCAACCCCCGCATAGGCGGGCTGCTGATATCCGGACCCAAGGGAACCGGCAAGAGCACCGCCGTACATTCTATCGCGCAGGTGCTGCCGGAATATAGTGCGGTCCGGGGCTGTCCCTTCAACTGCGCCACGGCCGACCCCTCCCGGTTTTGCACCCTGTGCCGGGAGAAAAGCGATCACCAGGCCCAGAGCAGGCCGATGCGGATCATCAACCTGCCGCTGTCCTGCAGCGAAGACCGGCTGGTGGGCAGCATCGACGTGGAGAAACTGCTGAAGACCGGCGAGAAAGTTGTGCTGCCGGGCATTCTGGGCGCGGCCAACGGCAACATCCTTTACGTGGACGAGGTCAACCTGCTGTCCGACCACCTGGTGGACGACATCCTGGACGCGGCGGCCTCGCACTGGAACACCATCGAGCGCGAGGGGGTGTCCATCTCCCACCCGGCCGATTTCGTGCTGGTGGGCACCATGAACCCGGAGGAGGGCGACCTGAGGCCCCAGATACTGGACCGTTTTCCGCTCTGCGTCAGGATCGAGACGGTCAAGGACCCGGAACAGCGGGTGGAGATAGTGCGCACCAACCTGATGTTCGAGGACCATCCGGAGGAGTTCTTTCAGCGATACGGACCCCGGTCGGAAGAGCTCAAGACAGCCATCGTAACCGCCAGGGCAATGCTGCCGCAGGTGACGGCCGGGGATGAGGCGGTGGCGGCGGTGGCCTATTCCTGCGCCGAGCTGAAAGTGGACGGCCAGCGTCCGGACATCGTGATCATCAAGACCGCACTGACCCTGGCGGCCCTCAACAACCGGACCCAGGCCGTCCGGGAGGATATCATGCTGGCGGCCGAGCTGGCTCTGGTGCACCGCACTCGGGACGGCGGCCTGCTGGAACCGCCCTCGCCCGAGGAGATTGCCCGCAGTTTCGGCAAACATGCGGCATCAGTGCCGGCCGCGGCCGAAATGCAGGCCCCGGAGAACGGAAAACAGTCCTCGGGAAAAGAGGCTTCCGATGCCGACGGCGTAAAAAAAAACAAATAAAGGCCAAGCTGCAGATACTCCGGCCGGCCAAGCTTAACGTTCAACCCAGGAGCGCCGGCAAGAATATTTTCAGGAACCTCTTCAGCAAGATAAAACGCCGGTTCACCAAGCCCAGGCCGGCGGCAGTGCTTTCACCGGGGCAGCCGGTTCCGCTGTTCGATCCCTCCCGCAGTTTTACCGCCAGACTTAAGGGCGGTTTCCTGAAGTTCCTGAAAAAGATTGGCAAAACCAGAACCCGGTCGTTCAAGGGGAGCCCCCGGAGACGGACCGTGCTTACCGAACGTTCCGGGCGCAACGTCAAGGCGGTGCGCTACCAGCCGGGCGAGAACACCCTGGCCCCGGTGCAGACCATCATCGAAGCCGCGGGAAAAGGCCGGTACCAGCTGAACTCCCGGCGTTTCAGCATCGGGGGCCGGGACCTGGTGGGCTGGGAGAAGGCGGAGAGGCAGAGCCTGACCCTGGTGCTGCTGGCCGACGTCAGCCACTCCACCCATCCCTACATCAACGTGATGGCTGAGATCATCCGCTCGCTGACCGGATATTTCCGGATGCACAAGGACCGGATCGGCCTGATCTCGCTGTCCGGGGCCCAGGCCCGGATCCTGAATCATCCCACCCACAATTACCAGGTGGTCACCAAGAGCCTGCTGTCCCTGGCCGTTCACGGCCAGACCCCGCTGGCCGACGGGATGCAGAAGGCCCTGGCCATGATCCGGCTCCAGAAGCACCGTTCGTTGGGATCATCCAGCCTGGTGATCGCCCTGACCGACTGCTATCCCGAGCCGCTGACCCACCATTATCCAGATCCCTTCGACGAACCGGCCTACCGGGAATCGGTCCGGGCCGCCAAGCTCTTCCGCAAGGACAAGGTCCCGCTGCTGGTGATCAATCCCAGCTTTAAGCACCGGGAGGAAAAGGATTATTTCCCCGGGGAGAAGCTTTCGGCGGCGATAGAACGGGAAAGCGGGGGGAGACTGATAAAATTATACCGGGACGTGGAAATCGCCCAGACCCAGCCCCAGGGGATCCCGCCCAGCCAGAAGGACATCCTCCGGATCATCACTGGGGTGGAGGACATGCTGGGCAACCGGAAACTGGGGGAGGACCGCAGAATGGCCGGATGATGGCTCCTTCCGGGAAAATGAAAGTATTCGGCAATAAAAAGACCCCGCCTTTGGCGGGGTCTTTTTATTCGGGCAATCAGGATCACTTGGCGGCTGTTTTCTCACCCAGGCTGGCTTCGATCTTGGCAGCCTGTTGCTTGATCCCGGAGGCCCTGGTCACGGCCTCATACAATTTACCGGCCTTGAACTCTTCTTCTGCTTGTTTCCAGGCTTCGGGCATTCCGTCGACCGCGGTTTTGGCCTCGGCCAGAACTGTCTTGTCAACGCCCCGGGCCTTAGACACAGCTGACTTGACATTGGCGATCAGTTTTGGCATCTCGGTGCTCAGGGCCTGCCAGTCCTGGGGCAGAGCGGCCTTTTTGGCCTCGATGGCCGAGGCCAGGTCCTTGATCTTGGCCGGGATGTCCTTGGCGCTGGCCAGGGCGGCCTTGTAGTCGCCGGTTTCAAAAGACTGCTTGGCGCTTGCCAGGACGGCTTCCATGTCCGCCAGCTGTTCTGGCACGAACTTGGCGGCCTCGGCCCGAACAGTATTCATGGCCTCCTCGGCGGTTTTGATGGCCAGCTGGGCCGGGGCCTTGACCATGCTGCAGGACACAACCAGCAGCATCACGCAAAACAGAACGGGCAATAGTTTTTTCATGTTTTCTCCTGATTGGTTTTAGTTGGGGTTGATGTGGAAATAATTGTCCAGGCGCTGAACTCAACATCGCTTCGTTTGTAAAATGCTTGCATTTCTCAGTGCATGCTTTGCTTCCCCTTCTCTTACATCAGGCTTGTCCTAATTTATCCAAGAGAAGGGGACAGAGGGGATGAGTTGGAAAGAAAAATATTATTGGTTTCTAACAACTATTCTTTTTGGCCTTGTCTGTTACCCGGCCCCGGCCACTGGAATCTTTCAAGATCAATTTTCCCCTGCAGGCCGAATTCTACCCCTTCGCTCTCCAGCATGGCCCGCTGTTCTTCGTATCCCTGTCCGGGCGGCAATGAGATGGTTCCCCGGCTGTTGATCACCCGGTGCCAGGGGAGTTTTTCCCTGCCCGAGCTGGAATGCAGCAGCCAGATGACCGCCCGGGCGCCTCTGGGATTGCCGGCCAGGGCCGCGATCTGGCCGTAGCAGGCTACTTTGCCGCGGGGGATGCGCTTGATGAGGGAGATTATTTGGGAGGAGAAGGTCATAGGCAAATGTGAATACTTACTTCAAACACTAAAGCGGCGGCCAATACAGGCCGCCGCTTCTCTTTGTCTGGTTATTTCTTGGCTTCCCGGTCAATGATCTGGGTGAAGTATTTCATGAACTCTATGGGCAAGGGGAAGATGATGGTGGAATTCTTTTCCACCGCGATCTCGGTCAGGGTCTGCAGGTAGCGCAGCTGCACGGTCACCGGCTCGCTGGCCATTACCGTGGCGGCGTCCTTGAGTTTGGCCGAAGCCTGGAACTCGCCGTCGGCGTGGATCACCTTGGCGCGGCGCTCGCGCTCGGCCTCGGCCTGCTTGGCCATGGCCCGTCTCATGCCCTCCGGCAGGTCCACGTCCTTGACCTCCACCGCCGAGACCTTGACGCCCCAGGGGTCGGTCCGCTCGTCGATTACCTTCTGCAGCATCTGGTTGATCTTCTCCCGGTTGGAAAGCAGGTCGTCCAGCTCGTGCTCGCCCAGGATGGAGCGCAGGGTAGTCTGGCCCATCTGGCTGGTGGCATACATGTAATCCTCCACCGCGATCACCGCTTTGTCCGGAAGGAAGACCTGGAAGTACATCACGGCGTTGACCTTCACCGAGACGTTGTCCTTGGTGATCACCTCCTGGGGCGGTACGTCCAGGGCCACAGTGCGCAGGGTCACTTTAACCATCTTCTCAAACAGTGGGATCAGAATGATCAGCCCCGGGCCGCGGGTGCCCACGTAGCGGCCCAACCGGAACACCACGCCGCGCTCGTATTCCCGCAGGATCTTGAAGGTGTTGAGCACAATGAACAGGATAAAGATGATCAGAACTATGGTACCGGTCATGGCTGGTTCCTCCTTATGTTGGGTTGAAATTTACTGAGCGTGAAGCGGATAGCGTCAAGCGTTAAGCATTACGAAGCAATTTCCTTCAGGCCAACGATCATTTTCCATAACATTCGGCCAACTTCCTGCGAAAGGGTATATAGCGTGTCAAAGTCGTCAGTCTTGAGATATCCAATGTCCTTGACTAACATTAATTGGGTTTGGAATTCTGCCAAGGATCCGTTCGCGGTATAAAGAAATTAAATATATTCTTTTCTGTTTTTCCGGCCATAACCTTCCGCAATGTTTGAAGGAATTGAAACCGAGCACCTTCTGATCTGCGAGGTTAAACCATAATTTTCATTGGCTGGAAATAATTTGGTGATATGGTATACATCTACACATAATTTGTAGGACTTTTGCCATACAATCAGATCGGCAAAGCTTTTTGTCGGTTGCATACAATCCTTATTCAATGCTCAAATAACGCTTTTCGCTAAACGCTTACCGCTATCCGCTTATGGTGACTTTCAGTGTCATGCCCTTTACCGCCACTACCTTGATCTTGGTGCCTTCGGCGATCTCGGCATCCGACCAGGCTCTCCAGTGGGTTGTGGCCCCTGAGTTGATCAGGGTTTGAACTGAGCGACGATGTCGCGGCTCACCCAATAGATATTCCCGTCGTCTCCGCAAAAAAAGATGTATTTGCCGTCCGGGGAAATGGAAGGAAACCTGGCTCCTTCCAGAAAACCAATTATTTTATTCATCTTTTGGGGTGAGGCCCAGGTCCCGTTCTCGTTCTTAAAGCTGATGCAAAGAGACATATCCTCTTTTGTTGAGGGACGGCTGGAAGAGAACAACAGGTAGTCGTCCTCCGGCGAAATATACGGCGTGTAGTCAATATAAGGAGAATTGATGACCGAGTCCAAAGGCTGGATATCGCCGTATCCCTCTTCGGTGTAACGCGCGCAGTAAATGCCTATGTTCCAGACCTTGCCGTTAAGGGTCGCTAAAAAATAAACCAGACCTGATTTGGTGAACGAAGAGCTTGATTTAAGCAGGACGCCGTCGTTTTTCGGTTCGCTCCACCCGGAACAGGTTTTTTCAACGTACAATGTCTTTCTTCCCGACAGGCTGTTTTCGGAATAATTGAAAAACAGCTTCTTCCCGTCCGGGGAATACTGCGGACCGCCGGATATTCCGCCGGCAGCAAACGGAGGGACCCGGGGTTCCGTCCATTTTCCGTTTTCGAAGGACGTGTACATTAGAATGCTGGACCCCGGCTGGGACATGTCCGGGATGACCGTCCAAAACATCTCTTGGCCGTCGGGCGATATTGTGAGCCTGCTGTGGGTGTTGCCTTTGGAGACGACCCCTTTTCCAAAAATCACCGCAGCGTTTCCGGGAGGGGTTTGGCCTAAATAGGACCATGAAGCTTCGTCTGTTCTGACAGCGCCATCTTTTTGGGACGGATTTGATTTAGTGCTTGGCATGGCCTTCTCCGCTTTGCATAAATAAATGGGTTGAGCATTGATGCCGGTGATGGTTATGGCCTGAAAAATTGCATGGCTCATCATTAAAAAAAGAATAAGGGGTCTTTTTAGCATTTTACCGCCTGCTTGTAAAAAAGTTTCATGGCTGGTTCCTCCTTATGTTGGGTTGATTAGATAAGCTATTGGTTACTTTCAGCGTCATGCCTTTCACTTCCACTACCTTGATCTTAGTGCCCTCCGGTATCTCAGTCTCCGACCAGGCGCTCCAGTGGGTCCCGGCCACGAACACCCGGCCGTCTGGTCAGTTATTGGTTTGAAGTGAGTCTTGAATTAGCTTACTTCTTGGCGGGGCGTCTTCCGCGTAAAAATCAACATAGGCCTTAAAGTGTGATATCTTCCAAAAAATAAGAAAAGGATCGCTGACATATTCAATGCTATAGACATTAGCGGTATGTGCGGAGATGCGATGATATTCCTTCTTGATGATTTCTATGGCGTCATCAATTGTTAAGCGGCCATCAAAGGCCATTTGTTCAATCCTATTATAACTGGTCAACCCTTTGCCATTGACAATGATCTTTGGTTCGGATAAAAGGGGTGTGTATGTCGTCTCGCGGTATCCGAATCGTTTGATGGCCGGGGCGCAAGAGATGGTTACTAAACAAGTAAGGAGGAGTAAAACAGTGTATTTCATTTATTCTCTCAATCAAAGTTATTCCTCTAAACGCTATGTAAGTTTTTCCACCTTTAGCTTCATCCCTTTGACCTCAACGACCTTTATTTTTGAACCCTGCACTATCTCTTCGTCGGAAAAGGCCGACCAATGTGTGCCTTCCACAAACACGCTTCCGCCGTCTTTGTTCACCAGGGTTCTAGCGTCGCCTTCCTGGCCCAGCAGGCCCTTGTCGCCGGAAAAGGGTTTGGTCCGCAGGGTCCTGATGGACAGCCAGACCCCGATGATGAAGAAGGCCGCGGTCACCAGCACCACCGGGATTATCACCTGGAGCGAGGCCCGCATGGCCGGGTCCGGCGAGTTGAACAGCATTACCGATCCCATGAACATGGCTACTATACCTCCTGTGGTCAGGACGCCGTGGGTGGCGGCCTTGACGTCTATGATGAAAAGGACTATGGACAGCAGTATCAAAAGCATTCCGGCGTAATTCACCGAGAGAGTCTGAAAGGCGAAGAAGGCCAGGATCAGCGAGATGGCGCCCACCACCCCGGGTAGTATGGCCCCGGGATTGGAGAACTCAAAGTACAGCCCCAGCAGTCCCAGCATGAAAAAGATGTAGGCCAGGTTGGGGTCGGAGATCACCGCCAGCAGACGGTCCCTCCAGTTCATCTCCATTGTGATTACCCTGGCCGACCTGGTGCTTAGGGTCACAGTGTCCCGGTCCATCACGATCTTCCGGCCGTCCAATGAATCCAGCAGGGCGGAGGTGTTGGGCGCGATCAGGTCAATGACTTTGCGCTTTAAGGCCTCGGTCTCGGACAGCGAGACGCTGTGCCGGACGGCGGAGTCGGCCCAGGCTACGTTGCGGCCCCGCTTCTCGGCTATGGAGCGGATGTAGGCCGCGGCGTCGTTGGTGACCTTGCCGGACATGGTGCTGTCCATCTGTCCGCCGGTGCCGATGGAGACCGGGTGGGCCGCCCCGATGCTGGTGCCCGGCGCCATGGCGGCCAGGTGGGAGGATAAAGTGATGAAGGCCCCGGCCGAGGCCGCCCGCGATCCCTGGGGCGCCACGAAGACCACTACCGGCACCGGCGAGGCCATGATGGCCTTGATCACCTGGCGCATGGACTGATCCAGCCCGCCCGGGGTGTCCATTTCTATTATCAGGCATTCGGCCTGTTCCTTCTGGGTCCGATCAACGGCCTGGACCATGAACCTGGCCGAGGCCGGGCTGACGGCGCTCTCCACCCGGGCGACCAGGACCTGGGAGGCTTGGGCTATTCCACCGAGAGCCAGCAACCAAAAAACGATCATCAATCTTTTCATCATCACTCGCCTCTTTAGTGGATACTGACTACTGACTACTGACTACTGGTTACACACAATAGTATCCAGTAGCCACTAACCAGTATACAGTTCAGTACTGAAAATGCTTGATCTTCTCGCCCATCTGGCCGATCTCGGTCATGCTCTCGATGCCGATGTCCAGGTGCAGTTTGCTGAACTTCTTGGTGACCTCCCGGTCGCTGCGGTCGGTCTTGATGCCGTGGGGTACCATGGGAATGTCCGAGACCAGCAGCAGGGCGCCCCGGGCGATCTGGTTGGCGTGGCCCACTATGAACAGGGTGGCGGTCTCCATGTCGATGGCAATGGCCGTCAGCTTCTTCAAGTATCTTTTGAAGGGCTCGTCCCATTCCCAGACCCGGCGGTTGGCGGTGTAGATCACCCCGGTGCGGTAATCCAGATTCCGCTCCTTCAGCTTTTCCGAGACGAACTTGTGGAGCTTGAAGGAGGGCAGGGCCGGCACCTCGGGCGGCAGGTAGTCGTTGCCGGTGCCCTCGCCCCGGATGGCCCCGATGGGCAGGATGAAGTGGCCCAGCTCGGTGGTCTTTTTAAGCCCCCCGCATTTTCCCAAAAACAGCACCCCCTTGGGATGCCGGGCCACCAGCAGGTCCATGATGGTGGCGATGTTGGGGCTGCCCATCCCTAGATTCACGATCGACAGTCCCTTGTCGTTGGTGGCGGCCTGCATCGGCCGGCCTTTGCCCTTGATCTCGCAGTTGAACCGCTCGGCAAAGCGCTGCAGGTAGTCGTCGAAGTTGGTCAGCAGGATGTAATCGCCGAACTGGTCGATCTCCATCCCGGTGTAGCGGGGTAGCCAGTTGCGGGCTATGTCTAGTTTTGTTTTCATAAGTTTTACCTGAAGCTGAAAATCAGTTGTTTATGACGGATAACTGCGATCCCTGATGCTTATAATAACGCAAAAAAAGCCCCATATCAAGCATTAATTATAAAAAAATCAAGCTGTTTCCATTTTGGAATAAAGTTCCCGGTACAAGGGGCAGGATTCGTAAAGGTCCTCATGCCGGCCTCTGGCAATTATCCGGCCTTGGTCCAGCACCACTGTCATATCTGCCTCGCGAACCGTAGAGAGCCGGTGGGCTATTATGATCACTGCCCGGTTATGCCCCAGATCATTCAAGGTTTGCCGGATATCGCGTTCCGACTGGGAATCGATCTGTGATGTGGCCTCGTCCATTATCAGTATCTTCGGATCTTTCAAAAGCGCCCGGGCAATGGCGATCCTCTGGCGCTGCCCACCGGAAAGGGTGCATCCCCTTTCGCCCACTTTGGTCTGATATCCCTGGGACAGATTTTCTATGAAACCGTGGGCCGATGCCTGCCGGGCCGCTTCCATCACCTCCCGGTCGGCGGCCTGGGGCCGGCCGAAGCGGATGTTCTCCATTACCGTGCCGGAAAACAGGAACGTATCTTGTGAAACCCAGCCGATCTCCTGGCGCAGGGAGGTCAGACTTACCCCGGCGATATCCTGGCCGTCCACCAGGATCCTCCCGGCGGTGGGCTCGTATAACCTTAAAAGCAGGGACATCAAAGTTGTTTTGCCGGCACCGGATCTGCCCACCAGAGCCACGGTCTGTCCTGGTTCGATCCGGAGATCAAGATCTTTCAGTATGATTTCAGGGTCTTCCATTTCCGGGGAACCGGCTCTTTTTCCGTAGCTGAAACCCACTCCTTCAAAGCAGACGCTGCCCTTGACGATCTTCAGGCGAGGCCCCCGGTAATTTTCCCGGGATACCGACAATATTTCAAATATCCGTTCCACCGCCGGGAGGGACCGTTGTATCCCCAGATTAAGATCGTATAAAACCCTGACCGGGCCGAACAGGTATCCGATGAAGTTGACAAATGCCAGCAGTCCTCCCACGGTCAGATTCCCCCGCATTATTTCGGCCGAGCCGTACCATAAAAGAGCCAGGGGGCTGATGTTGGAAATCACCATAGAAGTAAGTCCGGCTCCCATGCTTACCATATCCAGCTTGACCTCGTTTTTTATGGCAGCCTTGATCACTGAAATATATTTCAATCCGGCGCGGTTCTCGGCGGTATACGCCTTGACCAAGGTCACTCCCGACAGAAGTTCCTGCAGCTCCTGCTGGACTGCGGCCGCCAGTTCCCGGTTTTGAGCGCTCAAGCTGCGAATTCTCTTATTGAATACGATCAGCGATAAAAGATAAAAAGGCAGCAAAGCCAGGGAAAACAATGCAAGTTTGGAGTGGATGTATAGAACCGCGATAGTGCCGCCCAAAAAAAGCAGAACGTTTTGAAAGCCGGTAACCATGGCGTCGGCCAACAGACCTTGGACCGAATCCACATCGCCGGAAAGCCGGGACATCAGATAACCGGTCTCCCTGCCGTGGAAAAATGAAACCGGAGCCTTTAGCACATGGACAAAAAGCGAACGGCGGATATCGAAAATGACCCGGGCCTTAAAAGTTGTAAGCAGGTAAGTTTGAAAAAAGTAGGAAGCGACCCTGATAACTATAACGCCAATAGTGGCCCACCCTATGATGTTTAACAGGTCATAGGAGCGGGACGGAATGACCTTGTCAATCAGGTATCCGGTTATAAAGGGCATGGGCAGCTGCAGGGCAGCTGTCAAGAGCATCAGCATAAAGGCAAACAAGCCCTTTTTCCAGTACGGTCTTAAATAGGACAAAAACCTGAAAATTGTTTTAAGCGAATTTTTATCCATGATAACCTTATATAATATAAATAGTTTGATGTTTTATGCTACAATTACAGTATTGTGTAAAAATTTTATCAATAAATAACGTGACAGTAAATATATAAAAAAAAAGAAATAATATCATTGACTTTTAAGACGAAAATCATTACAATATTATATAATGGCAAAAATAACTTTATTTGATAAAAACAATTCTATCATATTGTAAGTTGATATTCAAATAAAATAATTGAACTGGAAAAACGCTAATCAAATGTAATAATATAAAGGAAAGGAATAGCATGGAGACCAAGCAGGAACAAAAATATAGGCCTCAAATCGTGGTCTGGGAAACAACCTTCAATTGTAATATGAACTGTCTCCATTGCGGCACTGCGGCCGGAAATGTCCGGACCAAAGAGTTGACCACCGAAGAAGCTTTAGGCGTTTGCGATGAACTGGCCAGGCTGGGCTGCGAGGTCGTGGTCCTTTCCGGAGGCGAGCCTTTGCTGCGGCAAGATTGGCCGGAGCTGGCCCGGCGGCTTAAAAAGAACGGGATCAAACCGCGCCTGATAACCAACGGCTACCTGCTGACCCCGGAGGTGGCGCGTCAAATGAAAGAATGCGGGCTTGGCGTGGTGGGAGTCAGCTTTGACGGCGATGAGGCGGCCCATAACAAGATCAGGCGCAATCCGCAATCCTACCAAAAAGCGTTACAGGCTTTCGGCTTTTTGAAGGACGCCGGAGTTGAGGCATGCGCTGTCACCCAGATCTCCAAGCATAATTTTCATACTTTGGAGAATATCCGCTGTACTTTGATAGAACATAAGGTGCCGGCATGGCAGATACAAATGACAACTTTGACCGGCCGGATGAAAGAAGAACCAGGCAGCCCGGTGCTGGATGAGGACCAGTTCATGCATCTGGCAGAATACACAGCCAAGATAATGGATCAGAAGGAACTTGCAGTGTATGCCGGCGAAAACATAGGTTATTTCAATCACCTGGAGGGAATATTCCGCAAGGGCGGTACATTCATGGGATGCAATGCGGGCTTAAGAGTGCTGGGGATCGAAAGCAACGGAAACATCAAAGGCTGCCTGTCCATGCCCGAGGAATTCGTCGAGGGCAACATCCGGGAAAGGAGCCTGACCGAAATATGGAACGATCCCAATGCTTTTGCCTATAACCGGTCGTTCTCAGCGGATGCCGGCGAAGGCAGCTGCAAGATCTGCAAATTTTTTGAAAAGTGCCGGGGCGGCTGCGGAAACACAGCGATCTCCTCGACCGGACACAGGCACAATAATCCGTATTGCGTATTGGCGATAGAAAAGAAAAGGGAGGCCAACCTGTCACGGTGACACGACAGTTGTAAAGCGGTAAGAATATGAAAAAGCGGCTGGCCGGATAGTGTCTGGGTGATAAATTATATTACTAAAAAAAATATAACCATTCCGAATCACATAATAACGGTTTTACAAACCACTATGATAGGGGAATGATGGGACATAAAGCCTCTAAATACAATTATTTTTTTAAAGCCCAGGATGGAACCTCCCTGGCTTTTAACGCCACCACGTCCGGCCTGGCCAAGCTGGCCCCGGATAAGGCGGTGGTAGTTGATGGCATATTGAAAGATCCAAACGGTTATGATTACTGCACCGCAGAAAAAAAGGATATCAAAGAAAAACTGTTGCAGGGCCGTTTTTTGGTGGATGAAAAGGAGGACGAGGTCGGCCGGCTTAAGGTTAACAACCGGATCGGCCGTTTCAATACTCAAAACCTGGGGTTGACCATTGCCCCCACTCTGTCCTGCAATTTCAAATGCCGGTACTGTTACGAGACAGCCAAGCCTGGTGTGATGAAGCCTGAAGTGGAGAAGGCTCTGGTAAAGATGGTCCAGGAGAAGATGAAACATTGCCGGAACCTGTCTGTAACCTGGTTCGGTGGTGAGCCTTTGCTGGCCCTGATAAACATCGGACGCCTGACCGCCCGGTTCAAAACCATTTGTAAAAAGTCCAAAGCCGGATATTCCGCCGACATAATCAGCAACGGCTATCTGTGGGATAGAAAAACGGCCCAGAAACTTAAACGCTGGGGCGTTAAGTCGGTTCAGATCACATTGGACGGTCCCAGGGATATTCATGATCAGCGCCGGCCGCTGGCGGGCGGCAAAGGCAGTTTTGATAGGATATTGGACAATATAACCAAGACCCATGATGTGATACCGATCAGGGTCCGGGTGAACACCGATAAAACCAATTCATCAAAAGTACTGGAATTGCTGGATGAGATCTCATCCAGGGGGCTAAGAGATAAGATTAAAGTGTACTTTGCCCAGGTAGAAAACTACACCGATGCATGCAGTAATATCATCGGCAGCTGTTACAGCAGCCAGGAATATTCGTCCCTGGAAGTGGATCTGTATCAAAAAGCAATAATGAAGGGGTTTCCCATAGGAAGATACCCGGGTCCCATCGGCGGAGGATATTGCGGCGCCGATCACCTGTCATCCTTTGTAGTGGCCCCCAGCGGACTGCTTTTCAAATGCTGGAATGAGATCTCGGGAGATGAAAATATTGCCGTGGGCAGCGTCTTGAAAGATAAACCCGACGGCGGACAGCAAGCCAACCTGGAAAACTGGCTGAGCTGGGATCCTTTCGAAAAAAAGGACTGCCGGAGCTGCAATATCCTTCCGATCTGTATGGGCGGATGCCCATATAATGCCAAACGTTTCAATAATAACGATAACGCAGGACATTGCGCCAATTGGAAGTACCATTTGCTGGATATGCTTAAGCTGACCTACTTTGGGCATACAAAGGGATCGGACGATAGAACACCCTAATTAGTAACCGAAAGGAGGTGAATCTTAGTGGAGTTTATCATCAATCCAGTGGAGCCGCAACAGGGTCCTGGAGGATGTACAACGAAAATTGGATGTCCGAGCCAGACATGTCCCCAGGTAATACCGCTTTACGGTGTACCGTGCCGCGTGGAGCCTTACTAGCATGCTAAAATGCCCCGCAATCCGTAAGGGTTGCGGGACAACAATTGAAACAACTGTAAACCGGAATACGAACCGGTTGTAAAAAATATAAATTATGTTATGAAAGGAGGTGAATCTTAGTGGAGTATATCATCAAACCGGTGGAATCACAGCAGGGCCCGGGCGGCTGCGTATGTCAGGGAGGCGGATATCAGGGATGTCTAGACCTTTGGGTACCGCTTTATGGCGTAGTGTGCACTACGGAGGGTCAATAACAGCAGGCTAAAAAATGCCCCGCAATCCTTAGGGGTTGCGGGGCGGCATATGAAATATTAAAACAGTAAAAGATCCGGTCTATTTAATGATAGAACACCCCAAAAATGAAAGGAGGTGAATATAATGGAGTATTTGGTAAAACCCAATAGCGGCGATACAAAGTCTGGATGCCCGACAGTATGCACCGAGGTGATCTATATCATCAGCACCTGTCCGCCTAACCGGCATTGATCAACCAAGGCGATTTCAGGTACTACCCTCGCCGTCAAAAGCGGGGGTAGTACGATCCAAGAAACAATTTCGGGGCTGTAATGCAAGAAACATTAAGAGTGGTTGCCCTGGAGGCCACCAGGCAATGCAATTTGAATTGTCCTCATTGTTTTACCAACGCCGGCAAAGCCGTTTCCGACGAGCTTTCGACCAAAGAATGGCATGGGATCATAGACCAGATAGCTGGATTCAAGCCGAAAATCATAGGGTGGTCCGGTGGGGAGCCTTTGTTGCGGCCGGATTTTCTGGATATCTTTTGCTATGCTTATCAAAAACACGGTCTGGAAGCGTCTCTGGTAAGTAACGGACTGACCCTTACCCCGGAGAACCTGACGGTTTTAAAGAATAACGGGCTGTTGAATGTTCAGATCAGCCTGGATGGTTCTACCCACGAGGTCAACTCCATGATCCGGGGCGGCACCGATGAAATATTTCAGAGGATCCTGAAATCATTCGATTATTGCCGGGAGGTAGGAGTACCGACGGTCATCGGAGTGATGCCACATCCCAGCAATATTGACGACATTCCTAACATAATAAAGCTGGCGGAAAGCTATGGCATAAAGTACCTGCGCTTTTGCACTTTCGTGCCTTTCGGCCGGGGCCAGCATGAGGCCGTTAAATCACAATACTTCCTTAGCCACCAGGATTTCAAGCGGTTCCTTAAGATGACCGGAGAATATCCTCACCTGAATCTGATGATCGATCCGGTCTCCGGGCCCTTGCCGCCAGATTTTACTTTCAACTGCCGTAACGAAGACGGATGCCCGGCCGGAAAAGACATACTATACATAACCGCCAATGGCGACGTGTACCCCTGTACCGCCTTGTGGGGGGATGGTTTTAAAGTTGACTCCCTGCGTTCAAGAACGCTTAAAGACATCTACCATTCGCCGGCCCTGACCAAGGTGGGCAGCCACTCAAAAAGCAAAATCAAGGGGGCCTGCCGGGCTTGCGATAATTTCTCGGCCTGCGGTGGAGCCTGCCGGGGAACGGCCTACAGCATGACCGGCGATCTTTCGGCCTCGCTGCCGTATTGCTACTACCGGGAGGAAAGAAGGGCCGGCGGGTAGATAGATGAAATAAAAGCCCCTTGCCGTTAAAGGCAAGGGGCTTTTATGTTTTAGCAGAGGTTTATTTGGTGATTCCCCGTTCCGAGGCTTCTATGAACTCCACCATGTGCTTGATCTCCGAGGTCATCTCCATTTCTTCCTTTATCCGGGTCAGGGCCTGGGTGGTGTTCAGGTTTGAACGAAAGATGATGCGGTAGGCCTTTTCCATCATGTCACGTTGCTCCTGGGTAAAGCCCCGCCGGGACAGCCCCAGGGTGTTCAGGCCGTACATCTTCAGCGGATTGCCGAAGGCCTTGGAGTAGGGCAGGACGTCCTTCTGGACCGCCGAAGCCCCGCCCACGATGGTGTGGCAGCCCACCCGGGAGAACTGGTGGACCGGGGTCAGCCCGCCGATGATGGCGAAGTCCTCTATTATGGTATGCCCGGCCAAAGTGGCCGAGTTGGCCAGGATCACGCTGTCGCCAACGGTGCATTCGTGGGCCACATGTGAGTAGGCCATCAGCAGGCAGTTGCCGCCGATCTTGGTCACCTGGCCCTCGATGGTGGAAAGGGTGATGGTGGCGAACTCCCGCACCACGGTCTTGTCGCCGATGACCACCCTGGTCTTTGCTCCCCGGTATTTCAGGTCCTGGGTGTCGCTTCCTATTGAGGCCCCATGCCAGACCTTGCAGCCGGCGCCCAGCTCGGTCCATTTGTGGATAGCCACCGAGTCGCCGATCTGGCAGTTGTCTCCGATGACGCACTCCGGGCCGATGATGGTGAAGGGGCCGACCGTGACGTTGTCGCCCAGGCGGGCGGTGGGGTCGATGATGGCGGTGGGGTGGATATGATTAGGCATGGGCTAAATGAAGTAAAGGTTGTAAATGTGGTAAAGGAAGAAAAGGTTGTAAAAGAAATAATATGAACGTCAGGTTTGTTTGATCCTCAGTATGCACTATACCAGGCGTTGTGCGCTGTAGGTTTTTAAGTCTTTTCCTCTCGCTTTCAAGTCATTTGGCAGAATACAACTATATACAAATCTATTGATTGGAGTATCAATTCCATATTTCTTCCCAAGCTGAACAACGATTCCGTTCTGATATTCAATCTCCGAAGGCTTGTTTTCCCATACATCTCTGGTCAAGGAAGAGGTTGAGTCATAGGGAAAAGAATCAATGAAGGAAACGGTGTTTTTGATAAAATCAGATTCAATATTTATTCCGATCTTTTGTGACAATAAATATATCTCTGTGAGCAGATCGATCATTAGTTGCCGGGTCTCTTTTAATTCTCTCAATTCTCAATAGGTTGTCTTTGTAACAGCCAATAAACCGCTTACACAAATAGAAATGAATTTTTCCCATAAATCAGCCTCGATATCTTCCGATATTTTTGATTCGATGCCGGCTGTTTCCAAGATTTTTTTAACCTCAAAGATCCTTTTGGTTTTCGACCGGTCAAGTTCGCCAAAAACAACAGTTGGTGTTATCCCAAAATGATTAATGACCCCGGGTGATTCTATTTTACTGATTATCCGGCACAATCCACCCAATATATTTTGCTTATCTATCCTCTGGGATAACTCTGTTGCAGCCAAAACGCCATTTTGAAGGGGTAAGATCATGGTATCCGAATGCAAAATCCGGTTTATCTATTTCGGTGATCTTATCGGTAGCTCTTAATTTCTCTACTTTAAAATCACCGAGAATACTCTTGATGGTCAGCCCGTTGTTTGATGGGGCATTAAGATGTTTTCCCCGTGCTAAAAAAGTCACGTCAAGTCCAGCTTTGGCCAATTTAGCACCAAAGTATCCACCTACTCCACCTGCTCCAATGACTGCTATTTTCATTTTAATCCATCATGTTTGTTCGGGGCTTTACCCTTGAAACATCTACTGTCGAACTGGTGTCAAGTAAAATACTAAACTACCGTTAATGCTCATATTGAAAAACTTATAATTACTATTTGACGTTTTAAGCCAAAACAATTGTGGCCCAACCCGAATTCCCAATCTTTTTGCAACAAACCATTCTTTATCTACGCTCATATTAAATCCTAAGCCATTTCCTCCATCGTCACCTTCGGCCGCACTCCATTTGTGCGCCAATGAAACTTTACTATATGCACCTAAAACAGACACTTTAATGGCAGCCGGCGTTTTGTAACAAAATCCTAATCCAAAAGCATCAAGATTAATATAATCATAGGTTCCAACTTTTAGTTTATTCAAACCTCCGAATTCGCCAATTTGAACTGCAAAATTATCTGTAATACCCCAACCAAAAGAATGATTCTTGGTTACAATTGAAAATACAGTTTTATTAATGTTTGAATATTCCGTTGTAAATCCCGGACCAACACTAAACTTCAAGAACAAGCCTTGTTGCGCCTTGGCAGGAGACAATGTGAATAAAAGGAATACAAGCAATAAAATCATTTTATTGCAAAGACCAGCACTTGCCTTTTCTAAAACGATCATCTTTTTCAACAAAAGATGATGGTGGATACATCTATGATAGTTCATAAAATCAATTTTGCTTTAGACGCTTATGCTAATCATTTTGTTACTGTGCGCGGGTTTGCAAAGGTGGCAGTTAAATGGCATTGCGCTTGCGGTACCAGTTCTCTTTACTCAGCCTGTACGCCGCAACAACAGCCCAGGCGGGCGGTGGGGTCGATGATGGCGGTTGGATGGATCTGATTAGGCATGTTTAGATACAGTAAAGATTGTTTTTATGTTTAATAAACGGGGCATAATGTTTTGTACTTGGCGAAGCGGCTGATCCAGATGCTCTTAATTTCAGGATAACATTGCTGCCGTTAGCAATTCTTTGTTTTTTGTTCAGTCAAATATTACGGTTTTCTTTCGTCCCAATCTCGTTTCAACATTGCGTATTGGAATTCACTTCCCCATTTTCCTTTAAAAAATATGTTTTCAATGAAGTGTCCTTCTTGTTTAAATCCGGTGCCTTTTAGTAAATTAATTGAAGCAATGTTTTCAGCGTCCACGGTTTCAACTACTCGGTGTATTTCTTTTGTGTCAAATAGAAAGGTCAAAATGCCATGCAGAACTTCTTTTGCATACCCCTTTTTTTGTTCAAGGTGTGAAATCGTAATTCCAATCTCTGCAATCCTTGTATCGTGCCGGTCAAGTTTAATTGCACAATCGCCAATAAGTTTTCCGGTTTCACTGTTTTCAATTCCATACTGCACCCATTCTCCCGCTTTGCCAAAACGTTTTGTCGAGTTATTTTTAATAAACTCTTCGGCTTGTTCAATTGTCATCACGTCAAAACCTTGATATTTTGTAACTTCCGGGTTTGAACGATAAACATGAAAGTCAGATAGATCTGATAATTCGAGATGTCGGATGGTAAGTCGCGTCGTTGGTATATTTAATATTTCCATTGTCAAAAATTCCACCGTTTGTGATTTTATTGGTTGTCTTTTACAATGAACAACGGCTTTTCGGTTTGCGAAGGCATTGCGCGAACCTGCCGCCAGAGGTAGGATTTACACAACAGTTACATATAATTTATCAGTTAAGTTTTCGGTCCACCACCGCCGCGGTCAGCTCAGCCTCGCAGACCACCTGGCCGTCCACCAGGGCCCGGCCCTCCATCTTGCAGATGCCCCGCTTGAAAGAGGCCAGGGTCAATTCGAACCTCAGCTGGTCGCCGGGCATCACCGGCTTGCGGAACCGCACCTTGTCTATGGCCGCAAAGTACAGCAGTTTCTGGTGGTAGTTCTCCACCGAATGCAGCACCATGAACGCCCCGGTCTGGGCCAGGGCCTCCACTATAAGCACCCCGGGGAACACCGGGTGGTCCGGGAAATGCCCCTGAAAGAAGGGCTCGTTGATGGTGACGTTCTTCAATCCCACCACCCGTTTGCCTTCCTCCAGCTCGATTATCCGGTCCACCATCAGGAAGGGGTAGCGGTGGGGCAGCATCCCGGCGATGGCGTTGATGTCGAACACCGGGCCCTTCTTCTGGCGCTCCACCTCGTCGTAAACCTTCTTCAGTTCCTGCACCAGCTTCACATTGGAGCGGTGGCCGGATTTAATGGAGATGACGTGGGCCCGCAGCGGCCGGCCCAGCAGGGTCAGGTCGCCCAGCAGGTCCAGGATCTTGTGCCGCACGAATTCGTCGGGGTAGCGCAGGGGCTCCTTGTTCTCGATCCCCTTTTCCCCGATCACCACCGCCGACTGCAGGCTGCCGCCCTTGATCAGGCCCTGGGCCCTCAAATGTTCTACGTCCCGGGCCAGGCAGAAGGTCCGGGCGTCGGCCAGCTCCTTGTCAAAGGTCTCCCCGCTGATGGGGAAGGAGGCGTACTGGCTGCGCAGGATATGGTGCTCAAAGTCTATGGTAAAGCTGATCCGCAGCTCGTTGCTGGGGCTGGCCACCAGCTGGACGCTGCCGTCGTTGACCGAGACCACCTTGGGCAGGTCAAAGTAATGCCGGGGGGCGTCCAGCTCCACCGTGCCGGCCTGTTTCAGGATGTCCAAAAAGGGGCGGGAGGAGCCGTCGCCGATGGGCGGCTCGTTGTTGTCCATCTCCACCCGGATGTTGTCTATCTCCAGCGAGGCGATGGCCGCCAGCACGTGCTCCACGGTGTGGGCCTTCACCATCTGGCCGTTAAAGTCCCTGCCCAAAGTGGTGCCCCGGGCGGTCTCCACCACGTACTCGATCAGGGCCGGGATCTCCGGGCAGTCCGGGATGTCGGTGCGGATGAAGCGGATCCCGGTATCGGCCGGGGCCGGCTTAAAGGTGAGGTTGGTCATGTTTCCGGTGTGGACCCCGACCCCGGAAAAACGGACCTCGCTGACTATTGTTTTCTGCAGTTTGGGCATTAAAAATCATCTCCTAAAATGGATGGTGTAAAATATAATAATACCCCAAAACCAGGGGGTTGTCAAATGATTTTAGGGGTTTATTAAGCCTGTTTCTGGTTTAAATAGAAGACAAAAAAACGGGGCTGCAAATGCAGCCCCGTTTTTATAAACTTAACTGTGGTTATTTTACCTGATATACTTCCGCAGTTTTTGTTTGTATTGTTAAAACACCAAGAAGACCGCTCAATAGAAAATCGACAACAGACATTTTAGTCTCGACCCGCACCTTGGAATTTGCCGGAACAATGCTATCTGTTGAATTGTCGCCAATGGGAACTAAACCCCACAAAACATACCAACAGCGTTTTGCGGCAATTTTCTCACCAGTCGATGTGGTTGGAGCCAACTGGGCATTGCCCCCAACTTTGATAGTTGCGCAACCGATGAAGGAAAGGCAAAAGACCACCAGAAAGAAAGAAGCAAATAGTTTTTTCATACCAGATCTCCTTTATTATGTGGAGTTAATGATTTGTAATAAAATACCACATATAACTATACATGTCAAGTAAAAAGTATATATATAATATGGTATATTTTAAACGGCAGTAGTGATACTATAATCAAAACAAAGGATCATTATATGCCGGAAAAGGAACTAAAGCTTATCGGCCAGCGTATAAAGGATATTCGCAAAGCGGCAGGGTTAACCCAAGATGCCTTGGCCGAGAAAGCTTGGATGCATTCAAAATATGTAGGTCAGATCGAACGTGGTGAAATAAACAGCACGATCGAAACATTGATAAAAATAGCAAACGCGTTGAATATGCCTTTGCAAGAGCTCTTTTATGTTAGCGATAACAAAGGCAAGGAATTAGTGGTTAAGCGTATTTCTGATAGGCTAAGGATGCAAAAACTAAAAACGCTGGAGTTGTTGGAAAAAATGGTAAAAGCGTTAGAAAAATAAAGCCGCCCCGAAAGGGCGGCTTTAAAATTTTGGTTAGTGCTAATTCCTTGACAAAATATGACCTATTGCTTATAATGAAAATTCTGATGGTAGAAATAACTATACAAAATACCCCCTCCTGCGGCTCCTGTTGCACCAAGCTGGTGCGGGTGGGGGTCAAGCTGGGCAATAACGTGGTGCTGGAGGACATCAACCTGCACCTGCACTGCGGCCAGCTGACGGCCATCGTCGGCCCCAACGGAGCCGGCAAGAGCACTTTGCTCAGGACCATTCTGGGCGAGGTTCCCCATGCCGGGCACGTCCATTTCCTGGACTTCGGCAAAAAACGCCCCGACAAGCCCTTCATCGGCTACGTGCCCCAGCGGCTGGAGTTCGACCCCTCGGCCCCGCTGACGGTGGCCGACCTGTTCGGCGCGGCCCTGCTAAAGCGCCCGGCCTGGATGGGCCTTTCCCGCGGCCAGCGTAATGTTGTCGGGGAGGCGCTGGACACGGCCGGGGCCGGGCACCTGTTTAACCGCAAGCTGGGCCAGCTTTCGGGCGGCGAACTGCAGCGGGTGATGCTGGCTTTGGCCTTGACCCCGCTGCCCGATCTGCTGCTTTTAGACGAGCCGGTCTCCGGGGTGGACATGGCCGGGGTGGACGCCTTCTATGAAATGGTCTCGCATCTCCGGGAGCGCTACCATCTGTCCATCATCCTGGTCACCCACGACCTGGCGGCGGTGGCAGGGTTCGCCGACCGGATGATATTCCTGAACAAGAAGATGATCGCCCAGGGCTCGCCGGCCCAGGTGCTTGGCCATCATTTGGTCCAGCAGATCTTCGGGCGGCTGAAACCGGAGTTGAAGCAGGCGGTCCCGGAAACTCCCGAAAGTATTCCCCATGACTGCATCGCCTGCGAGCTGGAGGTGAAGCCATGATGAGTTTCTGGCAGCAAATGATAGGGCTGCTGCCCTTTGAATGGGCAAAATTCGCCTTCATGCAGAACGCCTTGCTGGCGGCCCTGCTGGCCTCGCTGCTTTTGGGGGTGCTGGGAACCATGGTCATCAGCCGCCAGATGGCCTTCTTCTCCGACGCCGTGGGGCACGCCGCCCTGACCGGGGTGGCCATCGGCGCGCTGCTGGGGCTGGGCGACCCGCTGTGGGCCATGCTGGTCTTCTCCGCCCTGCTGGCTCTGTCCTTCAGCTTTTTAAGGCAGCGCACCAAGGCCTCGGCCGACACCGTGATCGGGCTGATCATGTCCTTTGCCGTGGCCTTGGGCATAGTCATCCTTTCCCGGCGGGGCGGGTTCAGCCGCTACTCCCAGTACCTGATCGGGGACATCTTGAGCGTGGGCCCGGCCGATATCGTCAAACTTATGGTCCTGCTGGCGGCGGTGGCCGGGTTCTGGGTGTTCTATTTCAACCAGATAATGCTGCTGAGCCTAAGCCCCTCGCTGGCCAAAAGCCGCCGGATCAACACCGGACTGGCCGAGGCGGCCTTCTCGGTGATGACCGCCCTGGTGGTGACCGTGGCCATCCAGTGGGTGGGCCTGCTGGTGATCAACGCCCTGCTGATACTGCCGGCGGCGGCCGCCCGCAACCTGGCCGGAAACATGAGGCAGTACCTGTGGCTCTCGGCGGGCTTCGGCCTGGCGGCCTCGCTGACCGGGCTGGTCGCCTCGTACTACTGGGCCACCGCCTCCGGCGCCACCATGGTGCTGGCGGCCATGGCGATCTATCTGGCGACCCTGGCGTTCAAAAGGAAATAAAAATCAACAAAACAATACTGGATATCAATGAATAAAATATTCTTTTCGCTCCTGTTCCTGCTGCCGCTGCTTTGGACTTCCCCGGCCCTGGCCGGCGATCAATGCACCCAATGCCGGAAGTTGATCACCGCCAAGGACAGTTATATCGAACACGAGGGCAAGGTCTACTGCTCCCAAAAGTGCTTTGCCCAGGCCATGCCCAAGTGCGCCACCTGCGGGAAATCCATCGCCGAGGGCAAGGGGCTGGCCGGCGGCTATGTCTACACCAAGGACAAACACTACTGTTCCGACGAGTGCTTCCAAAAATCACTGCCCGCCTGCGCCGTCTGCGGAAAACGTACCCAGGGGGGCTTAAGGGACCAGCAGGACAAGAGCAAATTTTACTGCTCCCAGGAATGCTACCGGACCACCCTGCCCAAATGCGCCCTATGCGGGGATGTGATGCAGGCCTGGACCGAGATCGAGGGCGCAAAGTTCTGCAATCATTGCGCCCAGCTGCCGGAATGCTTCAACTGCCAGATGCCCGGGGCCGGCCGGGAATCCGGGGACGGGCGCCGCTGGTGCGATTCCTGCATGGCCCTGGCGGTGATGGATCAGGCTGAGGCCCAAAAAATGTTTGACCAGGTGCGCCGGGACATCAAGCAGCACCTGAATACCTTCACCGGTGACACCATCGCCTTTCATATGGTGGACGCCGACAGCCTGGCCCTTTTATTGGGACACAAGAATTTTGCCGAAAGGGGCTTTTACAAATACAATGTCCGGTACACGGTCAATAAAAAGAAACAGAAAAAAGTGACCCGGGAACTGTTCGACATTTACATCCTCTCCGGTCTCTCGCCCGAGAATTTCCGGGACGTGGCGGCCCACGAGCTGGCCCACGACATCAACTACCGCTATTTCCCCAAGGTCCAGGGCCAAAGGGAGGTGGAGGGCTTTGCCGAGTACATTTCGGCTTTGATGAACAAATACTGGGGCCAGGAAAAAGCCAACGAAAGCAAGATCAGAAACCAGCAAAAGGAATATGCCGAGGCCTACAAGTATTTTCTAAAACTAGGAGAAAAGGGCGGACTGAATGCGGTGTGGGAACACATGGAAAGGAAGAACAAAGCCGGCAGGTAAACGGAGAATAAGAAAAAAGAAAAGCCCCGCCAGCGGCGGGGCTTTTTCAATGTCTAAGTGATCTGGTCCGGCACAAAACAAAAGCGCCCCGAGGGGGCGCTTTTGAAACTGTGTTAAGAAAACTCAGTTATTTCTTTTTCTTCTTGGCGGCTTTCTTCTTGGCTGGCATGATTAAACCTCCTTTCTCACCGGAATTCCTCCGGTACTTAAAATTGTGGTTTGTTCTGTTAGCGAGCCAGTAAATTTATGCCGATCTTTTTACTTTTTCTTAGCGGTCTTCTTGACGACCTTCTTCACTGCCTTCTTGACGACCTTCTTGGCGGGTTTTTTTGCGCAAGCCATTATTTTCACCTCCTTTAAGATAAAATAATTTGAATCTTGTATTAAGTATGTATAAATATACAACATATTGTATATTTGTCAAGAAAAAAAATAAAAATATTTTTCGGTGGATAACTTTTACCGTATTGCAAAAAAATGAAAGTATTGTAAAACCCTTTAAAATCAATGGTCTTAGAGAACAATAAAATATATTTTAATGAATAGTAAAAAAAATATCCACAACACAATGGGTAGTGTTGTGGATAACTATTCTATGGTTTTTTCAAAGATTTTTTGGGAAATGGGCTGAAAACAGGAAAAGACAAGGGTTTCAAAGAATCCACTTCCAAAAAAATTGTACAAACCGCATAATTACTATTGTTTTCGGATCTCATTTATTTTTTTAAAAGTAAAAAAACATTTTTTCATTCCCAATTCGAGCCGCAGCAAAAACCGGTTTTCGGGAACAGGAAACCGGATTAATTTTTACTGATGATCTCCCGGTGGGGAAAGGCTGGGCGTATCCCGCGCCCCAGCAGCACCCGCTGGATATTTTCATTCAGGTCGGAAAGGCTTTGCAGATAAGCCTCGCCCTTGACCCACAGGAAAAGATCCAGGCTGGTGCCGCTTTCCCCGAAACCCTGCACCACTATGAAGGGGTGGGGATCGGGCAGGGCGTGCTGGTAGCCGCGGGCCTCGTCCAGGATTATTTTCTTGGCCAGGGCGGTGTCGGCTTCCGGGCCCAGCTTAAAGTTCAGGCAGAGGCGCCGGGTCTTGTAGCGGGTGAGGTTCACTATTTTGTTTTTGATCAGGTTCTCGTTGGGTATCCGGACGTAGAGATTGTCGAAGGTCCGCAGCTTGGTGGACAGCAGGTCGATGGAGGTGACCGTGCCCATCTGGCCGTCGAAGTCGATCACGTCGTCGATCTCGAAGGGCCGGTCCATCAGCAGGAAGAAGCCGGAGACGATGTTGGCCACCGAGGTCTGGGCGGCGAAGCCCAAAGCCACCGACATGATGCCGGCCGCCGCCAGGATGGCAGTCAGCTTGACGTCAAAGATGTCCAGCACCGCCACCAGCACCAGCACGATCACCGCATAGTAGACCACCTTGCCGATCATCATGGCGGTGTGCTTCTCCGATCTTTTGGCGGCGGCCTTCTCGGTCATTTTGGCCAGGGCCTTGGCCGCGAAGAAACCGATGGCCAGCGTGATCAGGCCCTTGACGGCCATGCCGGACCTGAGCCACTCGGGAAGTTGTTGGATAAGGTCTTTCATGAAAAGTTCCTTTCCCTTGCCACAGAGACACTGAGACACCCTTCGATATACTCAGGGTAAACTCCGGCACGGAGACTCGTTATTTTTAATTTTTGATTTACTGTTATAATCTATCGTTTCATGACCCTCTTGGCCAGGGCCGTGCCGCCGGCGCACCAGTTCACCAGGCGGCTCCACAGGTCCTGCAGCCAGAACCAGGCGGAATCGTGGTCCACCTTGTGCTTGATGTCCCACAGTAGATCCGTGACATAGACCCCGCAGCGGCGCAGGGCGTAATAATCGATGTCGCTGTTCTTCTTCCCGGGCGAAAGACTGCAGGCCGAGAGGTAGCCGGCATCCCGGGCGGCCTGCTTTACCGCTTCATTGTAAAGACCGAAGGGATAGGACAGGGTGGTCACCGGCAGGCCCAGGTTCTGCTCCATCACTTGGCGGGATCCCGCCAGCTCTTCCCGCAACTGCTCCGGGCTTAATGAACGCAGGTCCCGGTGGGTTTTGCCGTGGGAGCCGAACTCGATCCCGCAGGACTGCATCTCCCTCATCTGTTCCCAGTTTAGGTGCCCGAACTTCAATCCGCCCCAGTTGATGTCCCAGTCATTCATTTTCCCCGCGTAATCCGTGACCACAAAGACTGTGGCGGTGAAGCCGTATTCCTTAAGCAGGGGAAAGGCGTGCTGGTAAAGACCGGCGTAGGCGTCGTCAAAGGTCAGGCAGAGGTATTTCTTTCCGCCGCTTTCACCCTGCCGCATCAGTTCCACGGCCCGGGACAGGGTAACGCTTTGGTAGCCGTTCCGCTTGAAATAATCCAGATGCCCGGCAAAACGCCTTGGGCTGATCATGGTTCCGCCCAACTCCAGCCGGGTATCCACCTTGTGATAGGCCAGGATGGGAATGGAACCGTTGGCCGGCGGGCCGAAGCGAAACCGCCAGAACAGATAGAGCAAAGCCCAGACCAGAGAGGCCGACAGCATAAATACAATCAATGTCTGCATGGCCTGAATTTTACAGCCTAATGGCTCCGGTTGTCAATTAAAATATGGGTTATAATTTTTGGCAAAACCCTTGACTTTTTATGTTCTTTGTGAAATAATTCACTTTCTGTGCCCCGAATATATCCGAACGGTCAACGGTTATCTTGTGACCCCGGGTTTAAGGGGCCATTGTCCCATTATCCGCAATCATTTCAATCATACTTAAGGCAATAAAAATATGCCGGAAAAGACGGTTTATTCGCTGGCCAAGGCCCAGGTGCCGGAGCTGATCGCCAAACTGCTGAAATCCCGGAACGAGGTATGGGCTCCGGTAAAGGGTGAGGGCGGCGACACCTTTTTGGCGCAGATCGACTCGGCCAAGCAGATAGCCCCCGAATACGTCAACGGATTCCTGGGGGCCAAGCGCTATGTGTTTCCGCAGCTGGAGGAGCTGTTCCGTTTCAAGAAGGGCAAGAACGGCACCACTCTGGAAACGGAATTCGACCAACCCCGGGCGGTGATCTGGGGCATCCGGCCCTGCGACATGTCGGCGGTCAACTATTTCGACAGTTTCTTCGGGCAGGGCGCCAAGTCCGGCCCCGGCTGGAAATCGGGCGATCCATTACCTGATCCGTTATACGAAAAGCGGCGGGAGCGGGCGGTGTTCATCACCCTGGCCTGCAACCAGGCCGGGCCCAAGTGTTTCTGCGTCTGCACCGATTCTGGGCCGTTCCTCTCCAAGGGTTTTGACATCCAGCTGACCGACCTGGGAACATATTATCTGGTTGAGGTGGGGAGCCCCAAGGGAGGGGAGTTCGTCAAGGAATTCAAGACCCTGTTCGGGACCGGGAACGAGAACGATATGAAGCTCCGCCGGAAGCTGGAAACGGAGGCCGAGAAGACCTTCCAGCAGCCGGTCAGTTTCTTCGCCAAGGCCATGCGCAAGCTGGACGGCGGCAAGGTGGACCAGAAGTTCTGGGAGAAGGTGGCCGGGTACTGCATCGGCTGCGGCGGATGCATCTATGTCTGCCCCATGTGCAGCTGCTTTGACGTGGACGACAAGATGGAATCCGACACCGAGGGCCTGCGCTACCGGGCCTGGGACACCTGCGACTTTGCCGGGTTCACCCGCGAGGTCTCGGGACACAACCCCCGGGCCTCCAGGGCCGACCGCCGGAAGCGTTGGTTCTACCACAAGCTGTCCATGGACTATCTGGAAAAGAACCCGGTGATCGGCTGCGTGGGCTGCGGACGCTGCGTGGTCACCTGCCCCGGCGAGGTGGACATGGCCACCGTGGTGAGGTGGATGAGGAAGGTTGAGTGACCTCACCCGCCCGGACTGCCCGCGAAAAACGCGAAAGATCACGAAAAATATTTTGAAGTTGTTTGGGTTTTAGAAATTAGAATTTAGAAATTTAGCAAGAAAAGTTATGAATCCCAATATCTATGTTCCTTATATAGCCGAGATCACCGACATCAAGCAGGAGACCGGCGACACCCGGACCTACGATGTCAGGATAAAGAACAGGGACGAGGCCAAGCTGTTCGTCTCCCGGCCCGGCCAGTTCGTGGAGGCCTCGGTGTTCGGGGCCGGCGAGGCCCCCTTTGGGCTGACCACATCGCCCAAAGAGCCGGGGGTGATGACCTTCACCGTGCGGGCCTGCGGCAAGGTGACCAACGCCCTGGCCGAATTGAAGAAGGGCGACGAGATAGGCATCAAAGGCCCCCTGGGCAACAGCTTTTTGGACAAGATAGATTCCAAGGGCAAGGACATCCTGGTGATCGGGGGCGGCATATGGCTTCCGCCGCTGCGCTCCATGATAGACCACATCTTCAATAATCGTTCAGATTACCGGGAGTTCACCATCCTCTACGGAGCCAGGACGCCGGCCGACCGGGTCTACAAATATCAGCTAAGCGACTGGGAAAAGAAGACCGACCTCAAGCTGATCCAGACGGTGGACGTTGCCGACAAGGACTGGACCGGCAACGTGGGGGTGGTCACCACTTTGTTCCCCAAGCTCAAGCTGGACATCCCCAACACCGTGGTCTACACCTGCGGCCCGCCCATCATGATCAAGTTCGTGATCATCGAACTGCTGAAGCTGGGCCTGCCGGAGAAGCAGATAGTGTCCACTTTGGAGCGCTACATGAAGTGCGGAGTGGGGAAATGCGGGCACTGCTGCATCGGGAACAAGTACGTCTGCACCGACGGGCCGGTGTTCGATTACACCGAGATCAAGGGGCTGGCAGAAGAGGCGTTCTAACGACCGGGCAACTATCGTTACACAATGGTGATGCGATGGGAATACAATTGTCATGCAATGGGGATACCCTTGGAATACTGGGGTGTGACAATGATTGGTCAATAGTATCACCACGGTATAAACGGGGAGGGCAGTCGTGATTGACCTGATAGAGTACCTGCGTTCCCTGAACCAAAACTCCCTGATCATAGGGGTGGGGAATCCGTTGCGGGGCGACGATGGATTCGGCCCGGCGCTGATAGCAGGACTTAACGGCAAGACCGGCATAAAACTCCTGGACGCCGAGGAAATCCCGGAAGCCTTTCTGGACCAGGCGGTGAAAATGGCCCCGGACAAACTGCTGATCGCCGACGCGGTGGCCCTGGGCGGCCTGCCGGGGGAAGCGGCCCTGATGCCGCCGGAATCGCTGGGGCAGAAGATAGCCATCTCCACCCACAACCTACCGCTGTTGATGTTCATAAAATTCTTCAGAGAGCAAAGCCCCAACACCGAGGTGATGCTGCTGGGGGTCCAGCCCAAGGGCATAGAGTTCGGAAAAGAGCTGAGCCCGGAGATAAGGAAGACCATAGACAGCCTGGTGAATATCATCGTGTCAAAATAAAATATCAAATATCAAAGATAAAAAATATATGCTGTTACCAATTTTATTATTCACCATGCTGCTGCTGCCCTTTGCCGGGGCGCTGGTCTCGCAATGGCTGCCGGAGAAGAGGCAGGACGGCTTTGCCGCCGTCATAGTCAGCCTGGTGACCGCGGCCTCGCTGTGGGCGGTGTTCCTGGGCCTGAACCAAAGGGTGGACATCAACATCCTGCCCTGGCCCTGGCTGCCCCAGGGAACCCAGGTGCTGGGGATCCATCTGGACCCGCTGTCCATCGTCCTGCTTTTGGTGACCACCATCATCGGGCTGGCGGTGACCTTCTATGCCCGGGACTATCTGACACCCCAGAACAAGTATCATCCCGTTACGGGCGGCAAGCGGCGCTTTTACCTGTGGCACCTGCTGTTCGTGGGGGCCATGGTGGGGGTGGCCCTGTCCCCGAACTTTTTGCAGATGTTCATCTTTTGGGAGCTGACCACCATCTGTTCCTGGGCTCTGATCTCCTATTACCATAATAATGAATCCCTGGAGGCCGGGTTCGAGGCCCTGATCAAGACCTTCTTCGGGGGCATCTTCTTCCTGATCGCTTTGATCGTGATCTTCGTCAACACCGGCAGTTTCGGCTTTGACGCCATCAATCTTTTGACCCCCCAGCTGAAGACGGCGGTCTTCATCCTGTTCCTGATAGCGGCCTGGGCCAAGTCCTCCCAGATCGTATTTTTCGCCTGGCTGCCCAACGCCATGGCCGCGCCCACCCCGGTCAGCTGCTACCTGCACGCGGCCGCCATGGTCAAGGCCGGAGTATATTTGATGGCCCGGGTGGCCATATCCACCGTGGGCTTCTCCTACGGGCTGGGCCTTTTAGTCGCGGTGTTTGCGGTGTTCACCATGCTGGCCGCGCTGTTTTTGTTCTTCTTTCAGACCGATCTCAAAAAATTCCTGGCCTATTCCACCATCGCCCACCTGGGATACATCTTCCTGGGGATCGGGCTGGGGGTGATGGGCAGCTACTACGGCTACCAGGGCGCCATCCTCCACATCATCTGCCACGCCCCGGCCAAGGCCCTGCTGTTCATCTGCGTGGGGGCCATTGCCTATGCCACCGGCACCCGCAACATGGACGAGCTGGGCGGCCTGACCAAGACAATGCCTTTGACCTCCATCGCCTTCATAGTGGGAACTTTGGGCGTCACCGGCATCGCCCCGCTGTCCTGCTACTGGTCAAAGCTGTTCCTGATGGAGGGCGTGATAGAGATGGGCGGCAAGACGGCCGTCTTCCTGATCATCCCCTTCGTGGCCGAGATCATCATCGCCTTCGCCTGGTATTTCTTCATCGCTCACAAGGTGTTCTTCGGCGAGGCCTCGCCCCGGGTGAACCAGGCCCTTAAACTGCCCATGAACACCAAGGTCATTTTGATAGTGCTGATGGTGCTGACCGTGATCGCCCCGCTGGTGGGTTTGCCGCTGGTGAAGCTGATCAGGTAACTAACGGGACGCGGATTGACGCAGATTTTCGCGGATATTATTTAAAGATATTTTATCACATAAACATAATGTGCATAAATAAAGAACACGATATTACCTCGGTGTATTTACCGACAAACGAACCTTATTTAGGTAGGGAACTGGTTTTTCATTTTGACCAAACTATAATATCTTGTTTAGAAATTAATGCGGATATCGCAGCTTACACGCATAATGCTAAACTATCGGATATTCAGAAAGCAGCTTGTCAAATCATTCCGCAAGGAATAAATCTGTCTCTAACGATACGAGAATTAGTTCGACAGGGTTACCTTTTTGGTGCAATAGTATTAATGCGCCCGCTAATTGAGAGAGCAGCAATCATCTCCTATTTACATGCAAACCCCGACAAAGTTAATGTTTGGCAAAGAGGATGGCAGTATGGAGAGAGACCCCCTCTTTCAACAATGCTTGAAACAATGAGCGGCAATGCAGACATTAAACTTGCTAAACAGATATGTGAAGATTTTAATCATATTGTGCATGGTGACCCTGTTGGTTCACAATGGAATTTAGTTAACCTTAGTAATGGTGGATTAGGTTACTCTGTTGGGAAAGTAATAAATGATCCTGACTTATGTGATTTTATTTGTGCACAGTCTTATTGTTACCTGATAGTTTTAATGGGCAGAATGGCAGGGATCTTTCCTGAGGTTAATAGCAAAAAACTTTAATGTTGTAATTTATAATTCGTAATTTCAGATAAAGATATGAGCCTTCAATTCATCATACTCCTTTCCATGGGCTGGCTGCTGGCCGGCGCGGCCGTGACCCTGGCCATGCCCTACTCCCGGCGGACCATCGGCTGGGTCTCGCTCTTCTTCCAGACCCTGGCGGCGGGCGGATTCGGCTACGTGGCCATCCAGGTGCTGGCCAACGGGACCTTCAGCCTAGACAAGCCGCTGTTCTCGGTGGCGGGGCTGGGGGCGGCCTTCCTGCTTAAGGTGGACGCGCTGTCGGCCATTTTCCTGCTGGCCATCACCATCGTCTCCTGGGCGGCCGGGCTGTACTCGGTGCAGTACATCAAGCACTACAAGGAATCGCTGGGCCGCTACTATCCGCTGTTCCTGCTGTTCCTGCTGGGGATGTACGGGGTGGTGGTGGTGCGCGACCTGTTCTTCTTCATCGTCTTCTGGGAATTCATGACCCTGACCAGCTACGGCCTGGTGGTGTTCGAATGGGGCAACAAGCAAAGCGTCAACGCCGGGTTCAAGTATTTTTTAATGACCCACATCGGCACCGCCGGCATCATCATCGCCGCCAACACGCTGTACCACTATTCGCAGTCCTTTGATTTTGAGGCCCTGCGCCCGGTGATGGCCCTTTTAAGCACCGAGAACCCGGCCCTGCTGCACACCATCTTACTGCTGTTCTTCGTGGGCTTCGCCACCAAGGCCGGCGTCTTTCCCTTCGGCGACTGGTTGCCCGACGCCCACCCGGCGGCCCCGGCCCCGGTCAGCGCCATCCTCTCCGGGGTGATGATCAAGATGGGCATCTACGGAATACTTCGTATCTTTTTGGGGATGCTCCCGGTTTCCGAGTTCTCCTACATCTGGGGCAACATCTTCGTGATCTTCGGCACGGTCTCGCTGTTCATCGGCACCATGACCGCCATGTTCCAGCACGACGCCAAGCGGGTGCTGGCCTTCCACTCCATTGGCCAGAACGGTTACATCATGCTGGCTCTGGGGGCTGGCCTGATGCTGGCCCGGATCTCGCCGGCTTTGGCCACGGTGGCCGTCATAGCCGGGCTGTTCCATTTGATAAACCACGCCGCCTTCAAGTCGCTGCTGTTCCTGACGGCCGGCTCGCTGCAATACCAGACCGGCCACCGCGACCTGGACAAGATGGGGGGCCTGGCTAAATACATGCCCTGGACCGCGGCCGTGGCCCTGATAGCCGCCATGGGCATCTCCGGCATCCCGCCCTTCAACGGCTTCGCCAGCAAGTGGCTGATCTACCAGTCCACCATCAACGCCGGGTTCAACACACCCATCCTGCTGCTGTGCGGACTGATCGCGCTGTTCACCAGTCTTTTGACCCTGGCCAGCGTGATGATCAAGTACATCGGCCTGGCCTTTCTGGGTCAGCGCCTGCCCAACAATAAAGAGGTCAACAGCGACGTGCCCCGCTCCATGATCTGGGCCCAGGCCGTCCTGGCGGCAGTGGTGGTCTTGGAAGGGGTGCTGGCCGGGTTCATCGTCCGCGGCCTGTACACCGCTGCTTCCGGGCTTTTGACCCCGGATTACTGGCCCCAGTTCTCTTCGCTGTTCCACACGGCCTTCCTTGGCCTGCGCCTCAACTTCGGCGAGGGGCTGGTGGGCTTCTATAATCCCCTGTTCCTGCTGATCATATTAACAGGGCTGGCGTTGATCGCAGTACTGTTCTGGTGGTCGGGCGGGGCCAAGCGCAGGGTGGTCTCCGAGCTCTGGTACTCGGGCGAACTGCAATCCCCAGCCTCGGTTCGCTATTCCTCTTACAGCTATTTCAAGACCTTCAAGCAGAATTTCAACATCCGGATCGGCAAGTACACCCAGGAGGGCGTTTATCCCAAGTGGCCGTCGGTCAAGTTCAAAAGGCCGTTCAAGATCAAATACCTGCTGGACGTGGACAGCTGGCTTTACCGGCCGCTGGCTTTCATTGGTCACAAGGCGCTGGAGATCTTCGCCGGAACGCACAGTGGGTTCCCCCAATGGTATCTGCTGTGGATGGTGATCGGGGCGGCGGCGGCCATGCTGGTGATGTTTTTGGTGAGGTAAACCGGGAAACCGGTTGAAGAGGTTGAACGAACATACGGTTGAAGATGTTGAAAAAGTTGAAGTGATTGAAAATATATGACGGTCAAGAGATTTGAGGATCTGAAAATCTGGCAACAGGCCAAAGAGTTAGCCAACTTAATTTACGATTTAACCGGAACCAATGCTTTTAAAGGCGACAGGAGCCTTACAGATCAAACCCGACGGGCGGCAGTTTCGGTAATGGCCAATATTGCCGAGGGATTTTAGAGAGGCAGCAACAAAGAATTCATTCAGTTTTTGTTTATTGCAAAAGGTTCGTGCGGAGAATTGAGAAGCCACCTGATATTTGCTCAAGAACGCGGTTATATATCCCCGGCACAACATACGCAAGCCAGAGAAATGGCTTTAGGGATTTCCACGATGGTGTATAACTTCATCATATATTTACAAAACACTAAAGTTAAAGGCAAGAGGTGCCAAACCTCTTCAACAATTTCAAAAAAAGCAACATCTTAAACATTCAGGGATACAATGACCAAACAGGAAATCCTCTCTTTACTAAAGGCCAAGCTGGGCACCGGATTCATAGCCCACACCGAGCCTATCCCCGACCAGCTGTGGGTGGAGGTCAAGCCCCAGGCTTCGGTCCAGGCCGTGGAGCTGCTGCACCGCACCACCAAGGCCCGCTACTTAGTGAGCGTGGGCTCGGACGAACGGGAGCTCAAAAAGCGCTTCGGGGTCTACCACCTTTTCAGCTTTGACAAGGAGCACTTCTTCGTCACCATCGACGTCTCGGCCGACCCCCACAAGCCGGTGCTGCCCTCCATCACTAACGTCCTGGCCGGGGCCAACTGGTCGGAGCGGGAGATCCGCGATCTTTTGGGAGTGCAGTTCGAGGGCCATCCCGATCCCCGGCGCCTGGTGCTGGCCGACGACTGGCCGAACGAGGTCTATCCGCTGCGCCGCGATTTTGACTACAGTTCCAAGCCGCCCTCCAACCCGGAGAACGCCTATCCCTTCAAGGACAACCCGCCCAACACCACGGTGGTGGCCATGGGCCCCTATTTTCCTGTCTTTGAAGAGGCCACATACTTCCGTCTCTACGTCGAGGGCGAGAAGGTGGTGGACGTTGACTACCGCGGCTTTTACGCCCACCGGGGGATAGAAAAGCTGGGCGACGCCTCGCTGACCTACAACCAGATTCCCTTCATCGCCGAGCGGATCTGCGGCATCTGCGGCTTCGTTCACAACGTCTCCTTCTGCAAATTAGTGGAGCACGCGGCCGGGATCAAGGTCCCGCGCCGGGCCGACTATATAAGAACCATCATGCTAGAGCTGGAGAGGATCCATTCCCACGCTTTGTGGCTGGGGGTGGCCGGGCACATCATCGGCTTTGACACGGTGCTGATGCAGACCTGGCGGATGCGGGAGCCCATCATGTGGCTGTGCGAAAAACTTACCGGCAACCGCAAGACCTACGGCATGAACCTGATCGGCGGGGTGCGCCGGGACATCACCAAAGCCCAGGTGCCCGAGGTCCGCAAAAAGATAGACGCCATGGACAAGGAATGGCAGGCGGTGCTGGATGCCGTCAAGGACGACACCACATTAAGAATGAGATTAGAGAAGGTGGGGATCCTAAACCGCGAGCAGAGCCACGAGTGGGCGGCGGTGGGCCCGGTGGCCCGGGCGGCCGACATCGACATGGACTCCCGCAAGGACCATCCCTACTGCGCCTACGACGCGGTGGACTTCAAGGTGATCACCGCCGACACCAACGACGTCTGGGGACGGACCGTGGTCCGGATCCTGGAAACAATCGAATCGTTCAAGATCGTCCGCCAGTGCCTGGACGCTTTAATGGAACTGCCGGAGGGCGACATCATCACCGAGATCCGGGACGAGATCCCGGCCGGGCGGATAGCCATTTCCGCTGTCGAAGCGCCCCGGGGCGAGGACGTCCACTTCCTTTTGACCGGCGGCGACAACCGGCCCTACCGCTGGCGGGTGCGGTGCCCAACCTACCCCAACCTGCCCACCGTGCAGGTGATGGTCAAGGGCGAGCAGGTGGCCGACGTGCCGATCATACTGGGCTCCATAGATCCCTGCTTCAGCTGCACCGAGCGGATGGAGGTGGCGGACGTTAACACCGGGAAGATCAGGGTTTATTCACAGGAAGAACTGGCGAACTGGACCACCAAGCGCAGTTAGAAACGGTTGGAAACTGTTGGAAATGGAAGAGTTTTCATTCAAAACAATATTAAGTTAATAGCGATATGCAGTCATTAGTAAAAATGATCATCATGGTGGCGCTGCTGCTCTTCGTCTCGCCGCTGCTGGAGGGCGTCCTGCGCAAGTTCAAGGCGCTGGTGCATTCCCGGCTGGGGCCGCCGTTGCTGCAGCCGTACTGGGACATCCTTAAGCTTTTGGGCAAGGACGACGTCCGCTCGCCCCACGCTTTCCTGGGACCGCTGCCGGCCTTTCTAGGACTGGCCGCCATCCTGGCCGCCGGCCTGCTGGTGCCGCTGGGCAACAGCGCGCCCTTCGCCAGCGGAGACCTGTTCCTGTTCCTGTACCTGATCGGCTTCGCCTCGGTCTGTGTGATGCTGGCCGGCATGGACTCCGGCTCTCCCTACGGCTTTCTGGGCACCGCCCGGGAGATGATGACCTCGTTCGTGGTGGAGCCGGTGCTGTTCATCGCCCTGATCACGGTGGCCATCAAGACCCGTAACTTCCGCTTCTCGGACATGGCGGCCTGGCAGCAGATCTCCGGAACCTCGCTTTCCACCATCATCTCCGGCCTGGCCCTATTCCTTGGTATCCAGGCCCAGCTTTCCAAACTGCCGTTCGACATCCCCGAAGCCGAGGGCGAGCTGATGGGCGGCACCTTTGCCGAGATGTCCGGACCGACCTTCGCCCTGTACCGCTGGGGCTTCATAGCCAAGCAGGTGATATTCTCCATGATCCTGGCCCAGTTGTTCTTCCCCTGGCCGCTGGGTTTGGTTGGCCTGTGGGCGGTGGTGGCCCAGATAGTCAAGGTGGTTCTGATCGTGGTGCTGGTGGGCCTGATCGATGTGGTCAATCCACGCTTGCGGATAGACCAGGCGCTCATCTATTATTTTGGTGTGATATTGATGGCGATCGTCGGGCTGGTCTTCGCACTGGTCGGAGCTTGATATTGAACAGATAGTTTACAATTTACAGTTTAAAAGTTTGTTTGAATAACGCAAGGAGGTTTGTATGGGTACGTTCAGAAAGTTTGAAGACATTACCGCTTGGCAAAAAGCGCGCGAGTTGACAAAGTTGGTTTACGAGATCACTAAGGACGGAAGTTTTTCAAAGGATTTTGGCCTGCGAGATCAAATAAGAAGAGCCGCTATTTCTATGATGTCCAACATTGCAGAAGGGTTTGACAGGGGCGGCAGAAAAGAATTTATTCAGTTTTTATCAATAGCCAAAGGCTCCACTGGCGAGGTCAAAAGCCAATTGTATATCGCAGTGGACCAAAATTACATTACCAAAGATTTATTTGATAAAACATTTTCCTTGGCAGAGGAAGTTAATCGTTTGATTTTTAGCCTGATAAAGTACCTGAGCAATACTGAAATTAAGGGAATAAAATATAAAGTTAACTGATTACAAAAACTGTAAATTGTAAACAATACAACTGTAAACTGATATGATACTATCAAAGATAAAAGAAGCCATCATCTGCTTCAAGAACCTGAGGGTCACCTTCCCCTATCCCCTGAAGAGGAACATTGAGGCCCTGCCGGTGGAAGGTTTTAGGGGCAAGCTGACCATAGACGTGTCCAAGTGCATCGGCTGCGCTGGCTGCGCCAATGTCTGCCCCTCGCGGCTGATCATCGTCACCGACAAGAAGGCGGTGCGCCGGCTGGACTTTTACCTGGAGCGCTGCACCTACTGCGGGCGCTGCGCCGACGTCTGCCCGGAGAAGGCCATCACCATGACCCAGGAGTTCGAGACCGCCACCAACGACGTCCACAACGACATGCACATCAGCGCCGAGGTCTACATGGGCACCTGCCAGCGCTGCGGAAGATGCTTCGAGACCCAGACCATCCTGGACAAGATGATGACAGTGGGGTTCAGGAACAATCAAGCCGAGTAACTGCCACAGAGACACAGAGACGCAGAAGATTAATGTAGGCTTAAAGTAATATCCGATCCATCAAACCCAATTTATTAGCTTATAGGTCAAAGTATGGGCGACTTAATCACAACTTTAATGGTCTGCCACTTCATAGCCTCGGTGGGCGCGGCCGAGATCAGAAACCTGAAAACCTCCACCATCTTTCTGATGCTGCAGTCCCTGCTGCTGGCCCTGATCATCGCGGCCTTTGCCGGGCGCAGCCAGAACTACTCGCTTTACTGGTGGGTGGCCCTGACCGTGATAACCAAGGTCATCATCATCCCCTGGCTGCTGTGGGTCCACATCAAGAAGACCCAGGTGATGGAGATAAAACCCCTGGTCAGCTTCGTGGTCTCGTTCATCGTGCTGGCCATCTTCCTGGTGGCCTTCTACCAGATGATCCACACCTACGCCGGCTTCGTGGCCCCCACCGCGGCGGCGGCGGTGGAACCGGCCCGCTCGGCCCTGGCCCTTTCCTTCACCATCTTCGTGCTGGGGCTTTACGTGCTGGTGATCCACCGGGACGCGGTCAAGATAATCATCGGCCTGCACCTGATAGAGAACGGAGTGCACCTGGCCCTGGTCACTTTGGTTCCCCAGCTGCCGGTGACCACGGTCCTGGGCATCGTTTCCAACGTGGTGGTGGCCGCGGTGATGCTGCTGTTCCTGACGGATAACATTTACAAAACCTTTGGGTCTTCGGACACCATGAAGCTTTCCAGCCTGAAGGGCTGATCCGGTTACCGCTGGATGGTCCGGCCTGGGTCAATAAAGAACGTTTAACGTTTGAAAGGAGCCCGGCAAATGACAGACAAAAATATCCTTAAAAGCATCTCGCTGTTTTCCGATTTTTCGGACAAGGAGATCGAGAAGATGGCGGTCCTGTTCTCCGATAGGTCCTTCAAGGAAAACGAGGTGCTTATACCGGAACAGTCCGAGAACCGGGAACTGATGATTCTTTTGGAAGGCAGCGTGGCGGTGGAGGTGGGGTTGAGCCTTTCGGCCAGCGCCGAAAAACTGATGTTGACCTCCGAGGACTCCCCGGGCCGGATCATCGAATGGTCCTCGGCCATCGACACCACCAAAAGCGGCGGCACCGCCTCGGCCCGGGCCTTAAAGCCCACCAAAGTGCTGGTGGCCGACGGGCAGGCTTTGGTCAGCCTTTTTAAGTCCGAGAAGGAACTGGGTTACAAAATGATGCACAAGATCCTGCTGGTGATCGCCTCCCGGTTGAAGGACACCAGGTTGCAGTTGATCAGCATGGCGGCGCAGTGCCGGTAACTGAAAATATCATCGCGAGAAGGACAGGCATAAAGACGAACGAAGCGATCCAACTGTAAACAAGTCAGATTGCTTCACTTCAACCGCAAAGCACGAGGCAATTCTCAGTGCAGGCGTCTGCAAGGCAAGTTATCATACTCGCAATTACATGGGGCAATGGCAATAGTTTTGAAAACAGTACAAAAGCAATAAAATAGAGATATCATATGGTCGTTACTATCAATCCCACCGCGGTCTCAATCCTGCCGTTCCTGGTGTTCATGGTTCCCCTATTCTTCGGGGGCCTGATCTTCGCCCTGGGGCGCTACGGCAAATTCTTCCGGCAGGGGCTGGCCCTGATCGGGATCTTCGCCACCTTGGCCATCTCGGTGATGATGACCGGCCGGGTGCTGGGCGGCGAGGTGCTGACCTGGTGGAACAACAATTTCTACATCGACGGCCTGGCCACCCTGATGGAACTGGCGGCCAGCGGGCTGGGGGCCATCGTGGTGGTCTACTCCATCTACTATTTTTCGGAGAAGACCGAGGCCGCCGAGGCCCACCCCTACACCAGCATGACCAGCTACTACGGGCAGATCATGGTCTTTTTGGGGCTGATGAACTGGACCTGCGCCACCAACAATATCATCATGATGTACGTCTCGCTGGAGTTCACCACCCTGGCCACGGTCTTTTTGGTGACCTTCCACTGGAACAAACAGGCCTTGGAAGCCGGTTACAAGTACCTCCTCCTGGTCACTGTGGGGGTGATCTTCGCCCTGCTGGGCTCGGTGTTACTCTACGCGGCGGCTATTCCCTACCTGCCGGTGTCAAGGGTCCTGCTTTTGACCGAGCTGGGGACAATTGCCACCAAGATACCCACCAACATCGTGCTTTTGGCCTCAGCCTTCCTGGTGGTCGGCTTCGGCACCAAGGCCGGGCTGGTGCCCTTCCACGCCTGGCTGCCGGACGCCCATGCCGAGGCCCCGGCCCCGGTAAGCGCCCTGCTTTCCGGCATCGTCATCAAAGTGGGGGCCTACGCTTTGGCCCGGACCATCTCGGTCTTCGCCCCGCACTACGGGACCATCCCGCTGTTCATCGCCATACTCTGCTCCATCTCCATGATCGTGGGGATGATGATGGCCATGATCCAGGACGACCTGAAACGGATGCTGGCCTACTCGTCAGTCGCCCAGATCGCCTATGTGATCGAGGGCCTGGGAATGGGCACCTACCTGGGGATCTACGGAGGCCTGATGCACCTGCTGAACCACTCCATCGTCAAGGGCCTGCTGTTCCTGGCGGTGGGGGCGCTGATCTACGCCACCGGCAAGCGCAAGGTGTCCGAGCTGTCCAGGACCAATTTAAAGATGCCGATCACGGCCTTCGCCTTTTTCGTGGGCATCTTCGCCCTGTCCGGGATGCCGCCCTTCAACGGCTTCGTCTCAAAATTCACCCTGTTTTTGGCGGTGGGCCAGGCCAATCTGCTATGGGCGGCCATCATCGGCATCATCACCTCGCTGTTCACTTTGGTCTGCTTCTTCAGGGCCGGTTACAAGATATTCTGGTCGCCCAAGGAGGTGCACGCGGTGGGCGCGGAAGCCACCACCGCCACCGAGGTCCCGGCTGGGATGTGGGTGGGCATGGTGATCCTGGCCGCAGCGGCCATTGTGCTGGGCGTGTTCCCCCAGGTAGTTCATCCGCTGATAGATAGTGCCACCAAGTGCATTCTGAGGATCCTCATTGGAGGCTAATACTGGTTGTCCGGCAAAGTTGAAAAAGTTTGAAATGTTTGAAAAGTTTAAGATGGTTGGAACAAACATAGTAGCACGATTTTAGTATTCGTAGCACGAAATAAATCCAAATACAACCAATATACAATGGACAGATGATATGAAGAAGACAACGGCAATTCTATTAACGGCAGGCGTCCTGGCCTCGCTGGTGTTCTCGGGATGCGGGCCGGGCGGACAGCAGATCAAGATCGGGGTGGCCGGCCCCTTGACCGGCGAGCAGGGCAAGGCCGGGCAGGACCTGCTGCACGGGGTGCAGCTGGCGGTCTCGGAGTGCAACGCCAGGGGCGGGGTGCTGGGCAAGCGGGTGGTGATCATCGCCGGGGACGACCGGGCCGATGACCGTGAGGCCAATGCCATCGCCCAGCGCCTGTGCGACCAGGGAGTGGCCGGGGTGGTGGGGCACTACAACAGCCACTGCTCCATAGCCGGCAGCCGGATTTACAACCAGAGGATGATCCCCCAGATCACCCCTTCCTCCACCAATCCCAAGTTCACCGAACAGGGCTTTGCCAACGTCTTCCGCACCTGCGGCCGCGACGACCAGCAGGGCAGGATAGCCGCCGATTACGCCTTCAATGTCATGAAAGTCAAAAAAGTGGCCATCTTCTCCGACGGCACCACCTACGGGCTGGGCCTGGCCGAAGAGTTCAAAAAATCGATCCTGTCGTACAATCAACCCAGAAAAATCGAAGTGACCATTGTCGCCGACGCCCAGATCCAGATGATCACAGAGGGCAAGTCCCCGGACTACGGCCCGCTGCTGGATCCCCTGATCAGCTACCAACCCGACCTGATCTATTTCGGCGGCAGTTACCCCGAGGGGGCCATGCTGATCCGGCAGATCAAGGAACGCCGGCTGGCGGCGGCCTTCATGTCCGGCGACGCCATCGCCAATTCGGAGCTGATCAAGCGGGGCGGGGTGGCCACCGAGGGAATATACTTCACCTTCGGCCCGGCGGTAGAGGACATGCCCCAGGCCGGCAGGTTCTACGATTCCTTCAAGGCCCGCTACGGCGAGCTTGGGCCGTACTCGGTCTATGCCTACGACGCTGCCAACGTGCTGCTGAAGAGCATAGAGCTGGCAGGGACCACCAGCGGGGATTCCCTGGTCAAGGTTATCCATTCCGCCAAATTCGCCGGAGCCATGGGCGAGCTGGAGTTCGACGGGAACGGCGACATCAAGGCCGCGCCCTATGTGCTGTGGACGGTGAAGGGCGGGGAGTTCGGGCCGGTCAAGGCGGAGGCTTCCAACGAACAATAACCACAAAGTCACAAAGACACAAAGGATGAATATTCTATTTGGTGCCTTAGTGTCTTGGTGGTAAATGTAATTCATAGAGTAATAATATGTTTCTAAAGAAACTTTGCGCCAAGGCCTTTCCCAAGTCGCTGTGGATCTACCACGTCAATACCGGGTCCTGCAACGGATGCGACATCGAGATCGTGGACGTGATCACCCCCTACTACGACGCCGAGCGCTTTGGCATCAAGCTGGCCGGAAGCCCACGCCACGCCGACATCATGCTGGTGTCCGGGCCGGTGACCCGGCAGGCCCTGCCGTCATTAAAGCGGGCCTACGAGGCCATCCCCGACCCCAAGATCGTGATCGTGGTGGGCTCCTGCGGGGCCGGCGGCAACCTGTGGTTCGATACCTACAACGTCACCGGCGGGGTGGACAAGGTGATCCCGGTCAACTACTACATCCCGGGCTGTCCGCCCCGGCCCGAGGCCATCCTCTACGGGGTGGCGGTGGCCCTGGGGCTGGCCCCCAAGAAGGTCAAGGCCGAGGAATCGGTGGAAGGCCCGATAAGGGAGGGAATGTGGAAATGATGAGACCAAAATCAAAAATCAAAAACCAAAAACCTGGCGGGCCGACCAAGGCGGGTTTTTGTATTTTATATTTTATATTTTATATTTTATATTTAGTTTTTAGTATCCCAGGTTGCGGCAACATTTCCCGGGGCAGCCTCAGCCAGGAAGCGGTCAAGATGGCGGTGCTGCCGGCCTATTCCACCGCCCTGACCAGCCAGAAGTACCTGCCGCTGCTTAACTACCTCTCCCGGGAGACCGGATACGAGGTCCAGTACATCTGGGGCCAGAGCTACTCCGGCCTTGGCGCTGCCATCGAGACCTCGGGGGCGGACTTCGTGATCTGCGATCCGCTGGCCTATCTGACCCTGCAAAAGACCCACCGGGCAAAATTGCTGGTGATCAGCGTGGGGGCAAACAGCCAGACCGGGGCGCCGGGAATGATATTCGTTCCGCAAGGTTCACGGATCACTGATCCCCGGTCACTGAAAGGGAAGCTGGTGGCCTGCGCCTCCCTGCAGTCTTCCGAGGGTTTCATATCCCAGGCCGTTTACCTGAAGTCAATGGGGCTTTTGGCCGGGCGGGATTACCGCCTGCTGGTCTGCGGCACCATGGACGAGGCGGTCAAAATAGTTGCCGAAGGCAAGGCCCAGGCCGGCTTCGGGGGACCGGGCTGCCTGGATCCGGCAATGACCGGCAAACTGATCCCGCTGGCCAGCACCGATCCGGTGCCGGGCTGGCTGTGCCTGAGCCTGAAGGGCGACAATTACGAGGTGGAAGAAAAACTGACCCAGGCCTTCTTGAGGCTCGGCCTTGAAAACACGGAGCATAAAAAACTGCTGGAAGGTCTGGGATATAACGGTTTTGCCATTCCCCAAGGTACCGGTTTCCAGGGTCTGGCGGAAATGGCCCGGAGCCTGAACGTTCCGTTTTAAACTGACCCAAATACTCCGACCAATAACATAAAGATGATATGAAACAGACCTTTACCATTTGCCCCCATTGCGGCTGCGGCTGCGGCCTTTACCTGGTGCAGCAGGACGGCAGGACCGGCGGGGTCACCGCCAGCCAGGAGCATTATTTTTCGGCCGGGCAGCTTTGCGCCCGGGGCTGGACCGGATACCAGCTTTTGTGGTCGCCGCTGCGGATAAAGACCCCGCTCTATAAAAAGAACGGCGGGCTGGCCCCCATCGGCTATGACAAGGGGCTGGAGTCAGCGGCCAAGAAACTTAAGTCCATCAAGGAAAAGCACGGGCCCCAGAGCATAGGGGTCATCGCTTCCTCACGGTTGACGGTGGAGGAGGCCCAGGCCCTGCGCTCGTTTGCCAAAGACATCCTGGAAACCCCCAATTGCGACAGCGCCGCCCGGCTGGGCTACCTGCCGGTGGAGTTCCCCAAAACAGCCGCCACCACGGACATTCCCGGGGCCGACCTGATCCTGGTGCTGGGTGCAAACCTGATGGAAGAGAACCCCATGCTGGGGGCCCGGGTGGTCTCGGCCTGCAAGCCGGAGGCCGACCGGCCCTATCAGTCGGCCGATCTGAGCCACATCATTGCAGGCAAGCCCGCCCGGCTGGCGGTGATGGACAGCCGCAAGAGCGCGCTGGCGGATGCGGCGGAATTGTTCCTGAAGACCGTTCCCGGCAATGAGGCCGGGGCGCTTTTAGCCCTGCTTAAAGTATTGATCGAAAAATACCAGCTGGAAGCCAAGGATCCGGCTTTCCGCAAGGTCAGGGAAGCCTTGGCCAAGATGACCTGGGAGAACCTGTTGTCCAACACCGGGCTGGTGCTGCCGAACCTGGAACAGCTGGGGGCCATGATAACCTCCGCCAAAGCGCCGCTTTTGATATTCGGGCGCAGCCTGTTCACCGGACATGATGCGGCGGCGGCCCGCTCGGCTCTGACCGGCCTGTCGCTGCTGCTGCCGGAAAAACTTTCGGTGCTACAGCCCACCGCCGCCGCCAACGACTGGGGATGCGCCCGGATCCTGCATCCGGACAAGGGCCAAGGCTATCTGGAGATGATGGAATCGCTGGCCTCCGGGAAACTAAAAGCCCTGGTGCTGGCGGGCGAGGATCCCCTGAAGACGCTGGGCGGAAAAGAGGGGGTGGCCCAGGCCCTGGCCCAGGCCGAACTGGTGGTGGCCTTTGATCATTTTGTCTCCGACAGCCATCAGTACGCCGAGGCGGTGTTCCCGCTGGCCCTGTCATTTGAAAAGGAAGGCTCGTTCTGCAACCTGGACGGAAAACGGCAGAAATTAGAGCAGGCCCTCAAACCGGATCTTGATATCAAGTCACTGGAAGAGTCATTAAAGACCATGGCTTCGGTGATCGGCGGAAAGCTGGATCCCAGGGACGAGTTCACCCAGCCGGCCAGGGCCGGGTGGGATGCGGCCTTTGACCTGTCCAAGGCGGCCCCCCAGGGCTATGTGCTGGAACTGGGCACGGCCTATCCCCATCTTTACGGGGACGACCAGCTGACCTTCAACAGCTACCACCTGACCCGGGAATTTGCCGGCGGCTTTGTGGAAATGCATCCCGATGACATAAAGGAACTTGGGGTCAGGGCGGGATGGAAGGTCAAGGTCACTTCTGCGACCGGAAGCCTGGTGGCCACGGCCCGAGCCAACCCCGATCTGGTCAAGAAGACCGTCTTCATGCCGGTCCACTTCGGCGGCAACCTGCTGGCCCCAGCCAAGCCCAACCACCACCTGAAGACCCCGCAGTTGAGGGGCATTGCGGTCAAGATAGAAAAGACCTGAGGCATCGGTATGCCACAGCCTCCCGGTCTTGAAACATAGCCACCGTCAATAATTTATCATTTGGTGCGGGCAGCTTAAAAAAGGCAAGCCTGTCCGCACCGTTTCTATACCCTTAAGGGAACCAGGCATTTTTCCTGGTTGACATGAGGGCTTATTTGTATTATCCTTATGGTTCACAATGATAAGATGGTGTGCCAAGGAAACATGGATTTCACTCAGGTATGTTCTTTTTCTTTTTTGTGCCGTCAACTAAGAAAAAGAACCAAAAAGAAAAAAGCTCGTCGCAAAATACTATCCGGGCGTTGCGCTTCTCGCTGACGGCGGGCTTGTCTGAACTCGGGCTTTTGCCAAGCCCTCAAACAGGCGCAGACAAGCTATTAACCGCCGTCAACTGCGATGCTCACTGATAGTGATTCGATAAACTCATCACAAGTTTTTAACGCGACAACCAGGGTTGGTCCCGGGTGATCAACGGATTACATGAGATAATCGGATAATCATTTGGTTCATCTATAAATCACTATTAAGCTAAATAAACATTTTCATGAGCTCAAAGTTAAATCCGCAGGATAACTACCGGGCCACCCTGGCCTCCACCGGCTATGTTCCGATCAGGGAGGCCACCCAGGCCACCTACGACGCCATCGGCTTCATGTCGGGGCTGGAGGTGCACCAGCAGCTGCTGACCGATCAGAAGCTGTTCTGCCGCTGCCCGGCCGGGCGGTTCCAGAAGTCAGACGACTACGATGCCGAGATAGTCCGCCACATGCGGCCCACCCTGTCGGAACTGGGGGAATACGACGGCACCGCCCTGATGGAATTCCGGACCCGGAAGAACATCGTCTACCGCATCAAGAGCCCCACCGCCTGTACCTACGAGGTGGACGACACCCCGCCCTTTCCCCTGAACCGCCAGGCGCTGGAGATCGCCATCGAGATCGCCCTGCTTTCCAAGCTGAACCTGGTGGGAGAGGTTCACATCGCCCGCAAGCAGTACCTGGACGGCAGCATCCCCACCGGGTTCCAGCGCACCGCCATCATCGGGGTGGAGGGCTCGATCCCGCTGAAGCACAAGAAGGTCCGCCTGATCCAGCTTTCGCTGGAGGAGGACTCCTGCCGCGAGGTCTCCGACATCGGCCACCTCCGGATCTACCGCACCGACCGGCTGGGGATGCCGCTGATAGAGACCGTGACCTATCCCGACATGAAGAATCCGGACGAGGTGAAGGAGGCCTGCGACTACATCCGCTTTTTGAACCGCAGCACCGGCAAGGTCCGCACCGGCATCGGGGCGGCCCGCCAGGATGTCAACGTCTCCTGCACCGGCGGCACCCGGGTGGAGCTGAAGGGGGTCTCCCACACCAAGTGGATACCGCTTTTGACCCACAACGAATGCTTCCGCCAGTGGGCCCTGCTGAAGATCCGGGATCTGCTCAAAAACAAGGTAAAACAGCCCAAGGATTGGAAGATGGTTTCCGAGCCGCTGAAATCCTTGTCCGGAAAGCTGGAGAGCCCCCGGGTCCGGGAGCTTTTCAGCAACGGGAACAAGGTGATGGCGGTGAACCTGCCGGGGTTCCAAGGCATCCTGTCGCATTTTACCCAGCCCGGCAAATGCTTCGCCGACGATTTCTCGGAACGACTGAAGGTGATCGCCTGCATCGAGAGACCGAACATGACCAGCTCCGAAGCCCTGGATCCGCTTCTTACCGACAAAGACTGGGACCAGGTCCGGACCCTGCTCCGCTCCTCAGAAGGCGACGCCCAGCTGGTCTTCTGGGGCCCGGAGGCGGACATCAAGACCGGGCTGGAGACCATTGACGAACGCTGCCGGCTGGCCTTTGCCGGGGTGCCCAACGAGACCAGAAAAACATTTGAGGACGGGACCACCATCTTCGAGCGGGTGCTGCCCGGGGCCGACCGGATGTACCCCGACACCGATTCCAAGCCGATCCCGCTGGAGGACTCCCGGATAGAGGAGATCAGGAAGATAGTGCCCAGCGAGGTGTCCGACCGCTACCGGCAGCTAAAGGACTGGGGCGTGCCGGAGGATTGCTACACTTACCTTTTCGTCCGGAATTTGTATCCGGTGATCGAGAAGATAATCAAAGAACTGGGGCAGGATCCCAAGACCGTGGGCGGAGTTTTCGGACATCTTTTGAAGAATATCGAGGGGCATTACAAAAAATCACCGGACTTCACTTGCGACCGCATCTACGATCTCTATAAATACGTGGTTGACGGCAAGCTGGATGGGGAGATAGTCAAAACCATGCTGCCGGTGGTGTACCAGTATCCCAAGATGGACTTTGACTCGGTGCTGGTGAACCTTGAATTCAAGCGGTTCTCCAGGGAAGAGATAGTTTCCAAGGTACCATTCCTTAAGGATAAGTACAAGAGCATCAGGACCTCGAAACTTCCGGCATCAGAAAAACACTGGATCATGGGGCAGTTGAGGAAGATGGCAGTAGGCAACATCAAACTGGCAGAACTTTGGACGGTGATCAAAAGTTGACCTCACCCCAACCCCTCTCCTAAAGCATTAGGCGAGGGATGGTATGGATAAAAGAATTAACACTGCATAACGGATAATTAGATATATGACAGACGACATCTTCCAAGGCTACAAAGGCGGGGGGCTGGAGGTCCTCAAGAAATACAACGTCCGGGTGTGGGGCCAGGCCGAGGTGCTCACCAGCCGCGGGCCTTTCAAGGGAACGGTGCTGCCCCGGGCCGACCAGGACGACGACCAGCACATCGTGCTGAAGATCGCCACCGGCTACAACGTGGGCATCGACATCAAGACCATCACCGGGATGACCGAGACCGGCTACAAGAAGGCCAACTACAAGATCCCGGAGAAGGAATTCCCGGTCACCCAGGGCCTGCCCAGGGTCAAACTGCTGGGGACCGGGGGCACCATCGCCAGCCGGCTGGACTACCGCACCGGGGCGGTGATCCCGGCCTTTACCCCGGGCGAGCTCTACGGCGCGGTGCCGGAGCTGGCCGACATCTGCAACCTGAGCACCGAAAAACTGTTCGCGGTCTTTTCCGAGAACATGGGGCCGGAGCAGTACAAGAAGCTGGCGGTGGCCATCGGCAAGGAGATAGAGAACGGGATCGACGGCATCGTGATCGGCCACGGCACCGACACCCTGCACTACACCGCGGCCGCCCTGACCTACATGGTTCAGAACCCGCCGGTGCCCATCGTTTTGGTAGGCTCCCAGCGCTCCTCCGACCGCCCCAGCTCCGACGCCGCCCTGAACCTGATGCACGCCACCACCGCCGCCGGGCACGGGGACATCGCCGAGGTTATGGTCTGCATGTTCGGCCCCACTTCGGACGAATACGGCTTTTTGCACCGGGGCACCCGGGTCCGCAAGATGCATTCCTCCTACCGTTCAACCTTCCGCACCATCGGGGACACCCCGCTGGCCACCGTCACCCGCCAGGGGGTCAAGCCCATCAAGCAGGATTACCATCCCCGGCGCAAGGACCGGAACGTAAAGATCATGCCCTACTTCGAGGAGAAGGTGGGGATGATCTACTATTACACCAACATGCAGCCGGACATGATAGATTCCATGGTGGACAACGGCTACAAGGGGATCATTATCATCGGCACCGGGCTGGGGCACGTCAACAAGCCGCTGTACCCGGCCATCGAGCGGGCGGTGAAAAAAGGCGTAGCCATTTACATGACGGTCCAGACCCTGTGGGGCTATGTCCACATGTTCGTCTACGACACCGGGCGCGACCTGATGGCCCAGGGGGTGGTGCCGGCCCAGAACATGCTGCCCGAGGCGGCCTACATCAAGCTGGGCTGGGCGCTGGGGCAGACCTCGGACATGGAGAAGGTCCGGGAGATAATGATGACGCCCATCAACGACGAGACCACGCCCCGGGAGCCCTATAACGGGTATTTGATCTACCAGGGCGGGGTGCCCGAGGTGGAGGAGTTCATCAAAAAAGTGCACAAGTAAAAACACCGGAAGCCCCGTGAGAACGGGGCTTCTGTTGCAAGTGGTACGACCCCCATGGTAGGGATATGGTGAGCCATGTCCCTACAAGTATTGCGACAATATTATGAATAACGTTTGTTTGCCTGCCAACAAAACAAAACACCACCGGCGCTCCATCCGTCTGCCGGAATACGATTATTCCCTGGAAGGGGCGTATTACATTACAATGTGTACCCAGGGGAGAAAATGTTTGTTTGGTGATATTATCGATGGATGCATGGTATTGAATCCCTATGGAGAAATTGTTAGACAGGAACTATTGCGGACCCCGGAAATCCGCCGGGAAATAACATTGGGTGAATGGGTGATAATGCCCAATCACGTTCATGTCATCGTATTGATAAATGATCATTATGACAATGTAGGGGCGACCGGCCGGTCGCCCCTACCGTGCCGGGCCAAACCCTGTGGACCCAAACCCCATTCGTTGGCAGCATTCATTGCCGGGTTTAAATCGGGGGCCGCCAAACGGATAAATGAAATACGTAAAACAACAGGATGCCCTGTCTGGCAGAGGAATTATTTCGAACACGTCATTCGCAGGGAAAAGGCCTACGACAGGATCAGGCAATACATCATCGAAAACCCTTTGTACTGGGCTCTGGACGACGAAAATCCTCAAAGATTGAATAAATGCCAAAACAACAGCCCGAAAAACAATCTAAATTAATAGGGACATGGCACACAATGTCCCTGCTGCTCCTGGATAGCTGGCATCCCTATGCCTGGCTGGCGGCGGCGGGCTTTGCGCTGTACGCCCAGACCCTGTTCTTCGGTCTGAGCGGCTACGACGACACCCTGCTGATCACCAAACATTTTTACCTGATAAAGGACATCACCAAGGTCCCGGCAGCCTTCCTGAACGACGTAGCCTGGGGCCAAAGCCAGCAGTTCTACCGGCCGGTGCTGACCCTGTCCTTCATGTTCAACGCCATCCTGGGCGGAAAGAACGTCTGGTTCTACCACCTGACCAATGTCCTGATGCACCTGGGTTCCATCCTGCTGGTATTCTGGCTACTCAAAAAACTGACCGGGGAGCGCGGTTCTTCTTTTGCCCTGGCGCTGCTTTTTGCCGCCCATCCGGCCCTTTCCCTGGCCGTGGCCTGGCTGCCGGGGCGCAACGACCCCCTGCTGGGGCTTTTCGTCTTTAGCTCGCTGGCGGCTTTGATCAGTAACCGGGAAAGTAACAAATGGCAGTGGTACATCCTGCACCTTTTCCTGTTTCTGGGCGCATTGTTCACCAAGGAGACCTCGACGGCCATCCCGGCGGTTTTCATCGTGTTTCTTTGGCTGGTCTATGGCAAGCAGAAGGCAAAACCATACATTTATCTGGCCGCCGGCTGGCTGGCCTGTCTGGCCGGGTATTTCAGCTTAAGGCTCTCGGTGCTGCCCCGGGTGCCCCCGGTGATGAACACCGCCTCCGAGAACGCGCTGGGACTGCTGGGTTACATCGGCAAGCTGATATTTCCTGCAAATCTTTCGGTTATGCCCATGCCCCAGGATACCCACTGGTTCTTTGGAACGACGGCCCTGGTTTTGTTCATCGCCCTGTTCGCGCTGAAAGGCATCCGGAGCAAGAGGATATTCCTGGCCGGGCTGGTCTGGTTCGCGGTGTTCCTGGTCCCCACCGTCTTCAGGATCACAGATTTTGCCAACATGCTGGAACACAGGCTGTACGTGCCTTTCCTGGGCTTGCTGCTGATGGTGTCCCAGGCGGAAGCAATTTACCATTACAAAAAAACCTTTTTGTCCTTGGCCGCCGTACTTTTCATAGTCTTCAGTTTATTCTCCGTCTGGCACAGCCGGGACTTTAAGGACCCGTGGTCCTTCTGGCAGAACGCGGTGAAGACCTCGCCGCACTGTTCGCTGGCCCATCGGTCACTGGGAATGATGTACCTTAACCAGAAGGATCCGGCCGGGGCGGCTGCCCGGTTCCAGGCGGGCTTAAGATACGACCCCCAAAACCCCGGGTTGTTGAACGGCCTGGCGCTGTCTTATTTGGACATGGGAAAGGGCGAACTTGCTATACAGTTATTCAAGGAAGCTATAAAGACAGATCCCGGCAATCCCTTCAGCCACGACAATCTGGGCACCGCCTGGCTTAAGGCCGGGAACACGGCGGAAGCCGGGAGGGAATACCGGCAGGCGTTCCTGCTAAAACCCGATGATCCGATGATAATGCTCAACTGTTCGTATGCCCATTATCTGCTGAAGGACATTGATTCGGCGGGGTATTATTACGAATTGGCTTTGAGGAACGGGCTGACCAGGGATGCGGGGATAGAGAAAAGGTTGAAAGAATCTGGCGGTGCAAAATAAATGCTGTCATTAAATGAAGCCGGTCTAACGACCGGCTTTGTTCTTTTCCTCAGCTCCTTAAAAATATCTTCAATAAAGTCCTTGCTTTAAACAACTTATTGATATAAAATATACTGTTAGACTCCGTAACTCCGTCTGCATAAAAATCCCAAAATATACTCCAAACAAGGAGGTATCCCATGCCGCCAGCCAGGAAAAAGTCAGGGCTTTTGCCGGCCCGGCCCGCCAGGGCCGCCCTGCTGCCCACCGCCAAGAGCGAGCTCTCCAGCCTTAAGATGAAGCTCAAGGTGCTGCAAAGGGTCAACGAGATCGCCGCCAGCACCTTCGACGTCCAGCCGCTGCTGGACCGGGCCATGGACCTGGTGACCGAGATCGCGCCTTCCGAGGCCGGCTCTTTGCTGTTGCTGTCCTCCGACCGCACCTATCTGAAATTCTCCATCGTCAAGGGACCGGCCGCCCACAAGCTGGAGGGGCTGGAGATACCAATAGGGCAGGGCATCGCCGGCTGGGTGGCCAAGACCGGGATCCCGCTGACGGTCAACGACGTCCAGAACGAGCCCAAGTGGAAGAAGGAGATCGCCGACAACGTGGAGTTCCCCACCCGGAGCATCCTCTGCGTGCCCCTGAAATCCAGGGCCGAGGTCATCGGGGTGGTGGAGTTGATCAACAAGCTTAGGGGCGAGGACTACAACGACGACGACCTGGAGATCATAGAACTCCTGGGAGCCCACCTTTCCACTTTGATCGAGAACAGCCGGCTCTATTCCGAGGCCCGGGAGAAGGTGGAGAGGATCACCGCCATGGCCGAGACCAGCGCCCTGATCTCCTCCTCGCTGGACGTCAAACGGGTGCTGGAGACTGTGATGACGGTGGCCAAGGACGTGATAGACGCCGAGGCCTCCTCGATATTCTTATACGACGAGGAGAAGCACGAGTTCTTCTTTGAGATCGCCACCGGCGACGCCGGCGATGCGGTCAAGCAGATCCGCGTTCCCTGGGGCAAGGGGATGGTGGGCTGGGCGGCCGAGCACATGCAGACCCTGCTGGTCCCCGACGTCACCAAGGACCCCCGGTTCTATTCCAAGGTGGACGAGAAATCAAAATTCCAGACCCGCAACGCCATCACCGTTCCCTTAAAGCCCAAGAACAAGCTGATCGGGGTGGCCCAGGTGCTTAACAAGAAGGGCGGGCTGTTCACCCGCGAGGACGTGGAGCTGTTCGAGACTTTGGCCCGCCAGGCGGCGGTGGCCATCGAGAACGCCAGCCTGTACACCGACCTCCAGGAGCTGTTCCTGAACTCCATCCGGACCGTGGTCAGCCTGATCGACGCCAAGGACGACTACACCGCCGGCCACTCCTCCCGGGTCACCAAGTATTCCATGATGATCGCCGACCAGCTGGGCTTTTCCCCCGAGGACCGCAAGCGGCTGGAGCTGGCGGCCCTCCTCCACGACGTGGGCAAGATCGGGATGCCGGACGCCATTCTCAAGAAGCCGTCGGGCCTGACCCCGGAGGAGTTCGCCATCGTCAAGGACCACCCCAACACGGGGGCCGAGGCCCTGGAGCCCATCAAGCAGATGAAGGACATCATCCCCGGGGTGCGCCACCACCACGAGAAGCTGGACGGACGGGGCTACCCGGCCGGGCTGGCCGGCGACCAGGTGCCAATGGACGCCCAGATCATCTGCGTGGGGGATTCCTACGACGCCATGAACTCCGACCGTCCCTACCGCAAGGGTTTGGGGATGGAGGAATCGGTCAAACGCCTGCGCCAGGACAGCGGGACCCAGTTCAACCCGGCCCTGGTGGAGGCCTTCGTCAAAGCTTTGGAGAAGGAGGCTAAGAAATGAGCGAGGCCAATCGCAGCAAAAAATCAGTGGGGGCCCTGGTGGGGATCGGGGTGGTGGCCGCGGTGCTGGCCATCTCCTATCTGGTGCCGGGGTTGTTCCAGGGGATGGAGAGCAAAAGCTATGATCTGCGCTACCGCCTGCGGGTGGGACAGACCAACGAGCAGGACATTGAGGACGTGGTGATCGTGGACATAGACGACGCCTCGCTTTACCAACTGGGCCGGTTCCAAAACTGGCCCCGGCTGTACCACGCCAAGGTGGCCGATTACCTGGCCCAGGGCGGGGCGGCGGCGGTGGCCTTCGACATCTTCTTTGTGGAGAGCGACAGCCTGAAGCCGGAGATGGTCCAGCTGTATCAGGACGCCAAGGGGGAACAGATCAAGGAAAAACTTTTACAGAGCAAACCCTTTAAGCCAGCGGCCGAAAATACCCAGGAGCTGATCAGTGCTGTGCTGGAGAGCTGGGGTTACGACCAGGATTTCGGGGCGGCCACCGCCCAGGCGGGTATAGCCTACTTCCCGTTCTATTTCACCACCGGCAAACTTAAGGACAGCTCGGACATTACGGCCAGGAACTGGTCTTACGCACTGCCTCCGGCGGTTACCGAAAAATACCAGTACATCAAATCTCAAAGCGACCTTTACCAGGTGGGGCAGATGACCGCGCCGATACCGGTTCTGCTGGGGTCGGCCCGGGGAACGGGATACTACAACATCGAGCCCGATGACGACGGGGTGGCAAGGCGGCAGCCATTTTTCCTGGCCCTGGGCGACCGCTCTTACCCTTCGATGGACTTTCAGATAGTGCTGGACAAACTGGGGATCAAAAAGGAAGAGGTGACGGTGGAACTGGGCAAGTATATCAAGGCCGGGGATAAGCTGAAAGTCCCGGTGGATAAGGATGGGCGGACCCTGATCACCTATTTCGGACAGTTTAAGAAATTCCGCTACATCTCTTATTCTGACGTGCTGACCGAGCAGGTGCCGGCCGAGTATTTTAAGGACAAGATAGTGATCGTCGGCGCAACTGCCGCCGGTCTGATGGACCTGCGGGTGGTGCCGTTCTCCAACGTCTTTCCCGGTCCGGAGATCCATGCCAACATCATGCAGACCCTGTTGACCGGAAAATTCGTTCAAGTTGTTCCCTGGCACATCCAGCTGATCATCCTGGTTCTGATCGGGCTACTGACGGTGTTCGTCTCCCTGCGCTTCAAACCGCTGGTGGCTGGATTGGTCCTGTTCGGGATGGTGGTGGCCTATTTCGTCACCGCCACCGTGATGTTCGACAAATCGCTGATATGGGTGGAGATGGTGAGGCCCCTAGCAGTGGTGCTGTTCACCAACATGGCCATCCTGGGCTACCGTTACCTGACCGAGGAAAAACAGAAGGTCTGGATAAAGAACATGTTCCAGGGCTACATGTCAAAGGACCTGGTGGACAAGATCATGGCCAACCCCGAGATGCTGCTGATGGGCGGCGACAAAAAAGAGGTCACCGTTTTTTTCTCCGACATCAAGGGTTTCTCAAGCTTCTCCGAGAAACTGGGAACGCCGGAACGGTTGATCGCCCTGATCAACGAATACCTGGGAGCCATGTCCGACGTGGTGCTGGAATACGGCGGGTACATCAGCAAATACGAGGGCGACGCCATCATGGCATTCTGGGGCGCCCCCACCGAAGATCCCAAGCACGCCGAGACCTGCATCAAGTGCGTTTGGGCCATGAACCAGCGGCTGCAGATACTGAACGCCGACCTGGCCAAACGCAGCATGCCCAACCTGTTCACACGGTTCGGCATCAACACCGGCCTGGTGACGGTGGGCAACGTGGGCTCGGAAAAGAAGAAGAGCTACACCGCCATGGGCGACTCCATCAACCTGGGCTCGCGGCTGGAGGGAGCCAACAAGGAATACGGCACGGCCATCATGATGTCCGAATTCACCTACGCCAAGGTCCAGGGCCTGTACCCGGTGCGGGAACTGGACATGCTGAGGGTGGTGGGCAAGGAACAGCCGGTAAGGGTCTACGAACTGCTGGGAATTTCCGAGGCCGATGTCAGCGAAAAGAAAAAAAAGGCGGTGGAGATCTACCTGAAGGGCCTGGAGCTCTATCGTTCCAAGCAGTGGGACCAGGCCGAGGCCGTCTTCCGGCAGGCCTTGGAAGTGGACCCCGAAGACGGGCCCAGCAAGGCTTACATCGACCGTTGCGAGGACTTCAAGGTGCTGCCGCCGCCGGAGAACTGGGACGGCGTGTTCGTGATGAAGACGAAATAAGTTCCGTTAACATTTATAGCCCAGCCCTTCCTCCTACGCTAAAACTACGGCGGATAAATTAGGACTGGGCTATAAAGAACGATCATATCAATTTAATAATTAATGACCAACAACGCCAGGGCTTACGACGTACTTAAAATAGCCGACTTCCGGAAATTCATGGCCGGACGGTTCTTTGTGATCGTCTCCATCCAGATGGTGTCGGTGATCGTGGGCTGGCAGGTCTACGAGCTGACCCGGGACCCGCTGGCCCTGGGGATGATAGGTCTGGCCGAGGCCCTGGCCTTCATTTCGGTGGCCCTGTTCGGCGGGCATTACGCCGACAGCCACGACCGCCAGCGGACCATGGCCGTGACCTCCGCCCTGTTGACACTGTGCGCCGGGGCTCTGCTGTGGCTTTCCTGGTGCTGCGGGGTCCTTCTTACCAGAACAACCCTTCCGATCTACGGGGTGATAGCCCTGATGGGGCTGATCAGGGCTTACCTGGCGCCTTCCACCATGGCCCTGTCGGCCCAGATAGTCCCCCGCGAGCTTTACGCCAGGATGTCGGCCTACAACAGCCTGGTGTTCCAGATCGGGGCGGTGGGCGGCCCGGCCATGGCGGGACTGATCTACGGATTCTTCGGGGTGAGGGCGGCCTACGCCACCGCCCTGGCCATGGGGATCACCGGCTCGGCCGCGGTGGCTTTGATCAAATCGCATGGCGTGCCCCGCCGCAACCTGGAGGAACCGGTGATGACCAGCCTGGCCAGCGGGGTGAAGTTCGTATTCGGCAACCCAATAGTTCTGCCGGCCATGAGCCTGGACATGTTCGCGGTGCTGTTCGGCGGCGCCACCGCCATGCTGCCGATGGTGGCCGACACCATTTTGCACGTCGGGCCCAAGGGGCTGGGCTTCCTGCGGGCGGCACCGGCCGCCGGGGCGGCGGTGATGGCCCTGGCTTTGGCCCACCGGCCTCCGTTGCATAATGCTGGCAAAAAACTGCTGTGGGTGGTGGCCGGCTTCGGGGCCTGCATGATGATCTTCGCCCTGTCCCGCAATTTCTGGCTGTCTATGGCGGCCCTGGCCCTATCCGGCGCGGTGGACAACATCAGCGTGGTGATCCGCCAGACCATCGTCCAGCTTTACACCCCGGACGAGATGCGGGGGCGGGTGTCGGCGGTCAACAGCGTGTTCATAGGCTCCTCCAACGAGATCGGGTCCTTCGAGTCCGGAGTGGCGGCCAAGCTGATGGGCCTGGTGCCTTCGCTGGTGTTCAACAGCGGGATGACCTTCGTCATCGCGGGCGCGGTGGCCTGGGCGGCACCGAAGCTGAGGAGGCTGGACCTGAGTCAGCACATGGAACAGAAAAAATAATTTCGCCACGGAGGCACAGAGACACTGAGCATAACAATATTGTTTAGCACAGGGGAGTAGTTGTATCATTAACCAGGTCTCTTAATTTGAAACGTAGTACTCTAAGGAAAAGAATTTATTTTATAAGGAAGCCAGAAAAGCAGGAATCAACCCTGGTTCCCACAGTTTAGTATTCATGGCTTCCCAATAAAAATTGTTAATTATTTATTGACCCCATTAATATTAAGCCCTCTGTGCCTCTGAGTCTCTGTGGCGATCTGGGGTAAAATCTAAAAACCAAAAGGAGCAGACATACTTAAATGGCTAATCAACCCTACCAAGTCAAACTGGAAATATTCGAAGGTCCCCTGGACCTTCTGCTATACCTCATCAAACAGCAGGAGGTGGACATCTACGACATCCCCATTGCCAGCATCACCCAGCAGTACCTGGAATACATAGACATCATGAAGTCGCTGGACCTGGACATTGCCGGGGAGTTCCTGGTGATGGCCGCCACCCTGATCAAGGTCAAGTCCAAGATGCTGCTGCCCCGGCACGAAGAGCTGGAGGGGCCGGAGGCCGAGGACCCGCGGCGGGACCTGGTGCAGCAGCTGCTGGAATACAAGAAATTCAAGGAAGCGGCCAGCCGGCTGGAGGAGCGCGAGGAGCACCAGCGGCTGATGTACCCCCGGCCCAAGGGCGCTTTTGAAAAGCAGGATGATGCTCCGTCCGAGCCCCCCAAGCCAGAGGTGGGCCTGCTGGACCTGCTGCAGGCCTTCCGCCAGGTGGTGGAGCGGATCGACAAGGTCAAGCTCTACCAGATAGTGGGAGAGGACATCACCATCGAGGAGCGGCTGGATTTTGTGCTGAAGGAGATCACCGAAAAGAAGCGGATGAAGTTCTTTGACCTGTTCGCCGGCGAGACCAGGAAACTGGTGATGGTGGTAACCTTCTTCGCCCTGCTGGAGCTGATCCGGCTGGGCCATGTCACCGTCACCCAGGAAGGGCTGTACGGGGAGATCCTGATCTGCAGGGTGGAGGCCAACGGCCAGCTGGCGTTGGGATGAGGAGCGCGGCATTACATGATGAGGGTCCCGGCTTGGGAAGATCAGGATATTTCAGGGAAGCATTTGTGAACTGATGCACTTTGGACGAACCAAACATATCATTCTTATCCTGGCCTTGCTCTGGTCCGGCTACCTTTCTCCGGCCTTAAGCCAGGAGACGGACTCCCAGGAAGGCCAGCTCAAGGCCATCCGCCAGAAGCTGGCCGAGGCCCGGGAGCGGGCCCAGGAACTGAAGGGCCAGGAGAAGAACATTCTGGGCCAGATGGAACGGATGGCCGAGCAGATCAACCTGACCCGGCAGGTGCTGAACGCCCTGAGGGAAAAAGAGGCCCGGCTGAACAGCGAGATCAAGAAGCTGGACGGCCAGATGCTGAAGGCCGAATCCCAGATGAGCCGGCGCCAGGCCCTGATGGAGACCCGGGTCCGGCAGATGTACAAACAGGGGCGGCTCTACGAATGGGAGGTGCTGGTGACCCGGGCCAGTTTCGCCGACATCGTCAAACGCTACAAATATCTCCGGCTGTTCTCGCTTCAGGACCGGAGGCTTTACGACGCCATCAAGGAGGAACGGACCCAGATTTCCCGGGACAAGGCCGACCGCCAGGAACGGCTGATCACCCTGGCCCAGGTCAAGGGCGAGACTGAGCTGGAGATGGCCAACCTGAAGGAGGACGAGCAGCAGCAGAAAAAACTGCTGGACAAGGTCCGCCAGGAGAAAGCCTCCAAGGAAGCTTTGGTAAAAGAGCTGGCGGCGGCCGCCAAAAAACTGCAAAGCCTGATAGACGATCTGGAACGGCAGCGCAAGGCCGAGCTCCAGAAACGCCGGAAGACGGTCCCGGCCCCCGGCACTACCGTGCTGGAACGCAAGCAGGGCGGCCTGTTATGGCCGGCCGAGGGAAAGCTTTATTCCAGTTTCGGGCTGAAGAAGCACTCCAAGTACAACACCTACATCCAGAACAACGGCATCGACATCTATTCCTCCTACGGCTCGGCGGTGGTGGCGGTGGCCGCGGGCAAGGTGGTCTACGCCGAGCGGTTTCTGGGTTACGGCAACGTCATCCTGGTGGACCACGACGGCGGATATTACACCTTATACGGCAACCTGACCGACATGCTGGTCTTCACCGGCTCTTCCGTGGCCGAGGGCCAGGTGATAGCCAAGGTGGGCGGCAGCGTGGACGGACCGATCATGCACTTCGAGGTCCGCAAGGGCGGCAAACCGGTGGACCCGGTCCAATGGCTTAAAAGAAAAAAGGGGAGCTAAGTGAACAAGTGCCGGAAATGCGGGTTTGAGAACCCGGATAACATGAAATTCTGCGGGGACTGCGGGACCCGGCTGGAACAGGAGTCCTCCCAGCTGCAGGCCGAGCGCCGGACGGTGGTGATCCTGTTCGGGGACATCGCCGGCTATACCGCCATGTCGGAAAAGATGGACCCTGAGCAGGTCCGGGACATTTTGAACAAGTGTTTTTCCCGGGTGGCCGGCATCGTCAAAAAATACGAGGGGACCATTGACAAATACGTGGGCGACGAGGTGATGGCCCTGTTCGGCGTACCGGTGGCCCACGAGAACGACGCCGAGCGAGCCCTGCGCTCGGCCCTGGAGATCAAGGAGGCCTTTAAGGACCTGAGCCGGCAGACGGGGCTGGAGCTGGCCATGCGCCAGGGCCTGAACATCGGGGAGGTGGTCACCGGCTCGGTGGGCGGCGACAAGCAGTCCGCCCACACCGTGATCGGGGACGCTGTTAACGTGGCCTCCCGGCTGGAGAGCCTGGCCAAGCCCGGAGAGATAGCTGTTTCCGAGGAACTGGCCTGGATGGGTAAGCACGTCTTTGACTTCAGCGATCTGGGCGAGCACCAGATGAAGGGCAAGGCCGAGACCGTCCACGCTTACCGGCTGGAAAAAGTGCTGGCCGAAAGGGGCAAGGTCCGGGGCATCGGCGGCCTGTGGTCGCCGATGGTGGGCCGGGACCGGGAGCTGAAGGTCCTGATGGACGCCTACGACACCGCCATCCGGGAGAAGAAGCCCCGGGCGGTCTTCGTGATCGCCGATCCGGGCGGCGGGAAATCACGACTGTTGCAGGAGTTCACCGCTTCGCTCAAGGAGCGGGCCGTCCGGCAGAAGGCTGATTTCGGGCTGGCCTTCGGGCGCTGCCTGCCTTTCGGCGGGGCCAGCTTGGGCCCGGTGATAGAGATGTTGCGGGGGGTATTTGGAATAAAGGAGAACGAGGAGCCCCAGGCCATGAGGGAAAAGATCAGCACCGTAACGGCCCGTCACTTCGGGGACCGGCAGGTGGGGCTGTTCGGTCCGGCCCGGGTCTTTAACGTGATGCTGGGCCTGGACCCCGAAGGGTCCCTGGGACAGAACCTCAGCGCCGAGCAGCTGCAGAAGCAGATCAAGCTGGTGCTGGTGGAATTTTGCGGGCTGATGGCCGCCCAGGCCCCGCTGGTGGTGGTGGTGGAGGACCTGCACTGGGCCGACGAGCTTTCACTGGAAGTTTTGGAATATATCATCAATTATCACCGCGACCTGCCCATCCTGTTCCTGGGGCTGACCAGGCCGCCCACCCAGGAAGGGGCCCGGGCCGCAGCCATGGCCCAGCGCCTGGTGGCCCACGGGACGGGGATCAACCTGCATTTGGCCGAACTGAAGCCGGAGGATGTCCGCCAGATAATCCACTCCATGCTGGAGATAGAGGAGCTGCCGGCGGCGGTCAAGGAAAAGATAGTGGAATACGCCGGGGGCAACCCGCTGTTTGTGGAGGAGATTATCCGTTACCTGATAGACCAGGGCCTGCTGCTGCCGGCCGAAGGCTACTGGAAGGCCGCCGGCGGGATCGGCGAGGCGGTGATCCCCAACACCCTGCAGGGTCTGCTGCTCTCACGGATAGACCAGCTGCCCTCGGCCCAGAAATCCATCATTCAGCACGCGGCGGTGGTGGGCAAGATCTTCTGGGAGCAGCTGGTGTCCGAGCTGATGGACAAGGAGATCTCGGGCGGCCTGGCCGACCTGACCCTGAGGGACATGATCCGGCGCAGCCTGCAGTCCAGCCTGAGCGACGACATCGAATACATCTTCAAGCACATCCTGGTCCAGGAGGCGGCCTACAACACCATCCTCAAGAAATTCCGGATCAACCTCCACGCCAAGGTGGTCAGGCTGATCGAGGAAAAATACCCGGCACTGATAGACCAGTATGCCGACCTGCTGGCCTACCACGCCGAGCGGTCAGAGGACCGGGAAAAGAACATCCAGTACTCCATCCTGGCCGGGGACAAGAACCGCAAGCTTCACGCCAATTTGCAGGCCCGTGATTTCTACCGCCGGGCGCTTAAGCTGATGGAGGGCGACCCGGCCCTGAAGACCAAGTGCTTCGAGACAGGTATAAAGCTGGCCGACATCTGCTCCTCGCTGGGGGACAATGACGAGGCCATAGGCCTGCTAAACGGTTACCTGGCCTGCGCCGGGGGCCCGGAGCAGGAGGCCATGCTGTTCCGCAAGATCGGCGAGAACTACCAGCGCAAGAGCAAATACGACCAGTCACTGCAGCACCTGGAGCGGGCGGTGGCCAAGCTCAGCGCCGATCCCAATTCGCTGGAGATGTTCAACATCTTCCGGGAGATGGCCTGGGTCTATTATCTTAAAGGACAGCTGGACCGGGCCAACCATTTTGTGTCCGGGGCGGTCAGGATACTGGACAGCCTCAAGGGGCTGGAACCGGCCAGGTCGGAACGGGCCCGTTCGGCGGCCTGCAATCTGCTGGCCATCTTTGAAGCCCGGGAAGGCAAATACGAACAGGCCATCGGCCACCACCTGCAGCAGATCGAGATCCTTAAAAAACATGAAAGCAATGCCAGCCTGGGGGCGCCTTATAATAATTTGGGCACTGTCTACTGGTCCCAGGGCGACATCCCCAGGGCCCTGGAATATCTGGAGAAATCTATGGAGATGGCCGAGAAGACCGGAGAGCTCCTGTCCGTAGCCATCTCCTGCAACAACCTGGGCGGGATCTACCTGGACCTCAATTACCCGGAGAAAGCCCGGAAATATTTCGAGCGTTACCTGGACATCAACGCCCGGATCGCCAACCGGCTGGGCGACGCCTACGGCCACTCGGGGATGGGGCGGCTGTACAAGGCGCAGGGCGACCTGCAAAAAGCGGTGGAGGAATTCCAGGTCTCGCTGGAAGTGGCACGCGAGGTGCAGAGCCGGACACTGGAGGCCAGCGCTTTGTACAACTTAAGCGATGCCTACTGCCTGCTGAATGACCTGGACCGTTCTCTGGATCTGTTCGGCCAGGCCCAGGAAGTGATGAAGCAGACCGGGGCCAAAGGATCGGACGGTAACCCGTTGTTGGAAAGCCGGCTGCTGCTGGCCCAGGCCGGAAAGGCTGAAGGCGGAAGCAGAGCGGAGCTTTTGCAAAAAGCCAGGCAGATCCTGCTGGGACAGTTACAGGGCGGCGGCTTCTCCGACGATGAGGAAAAACCGTTTGAGGCCCACCACCTGCTGGCGGTGGTCGAGATGCTCCTGGGCGAAAGAAGCGAAGCCGCCCAACACTCTCAAAAAGCCACCGATCTGATCTGCAAGTTCTGCGGACAATTGGACGAGGAAATGCAGGCTAATTACAAGGCCAAGGCGGAGATCTGTGAGATCCTGAATTTCGGGAAGAAGCTGGGGACATGACGTTGCTTCGGAAAAAAGAAGTTCCTGTCAAAACCAATGGTCCGAAAGCTCACGGAGATGGAAGTTCAGCTTGAAGAAAAGCAATCTCCCCTAAAATATAATTGCGGGAATACCATCATGATAATTGATGAAAACAGGACAGGAAAATATGAGGACGCTTTCAAAATAGCTGAAAAGCTAAGCGCCATGAACTGGGTGGACCTGGCGGTGGAAGTTCTGACCAGGGCCAAAGGCTTTACCGGCAATGAAGAGCAGGAAGCGTCGTTGTTCTCCAGGCTGGGAGAATATCATATAAAAAAGGGGGACTATGAACTGGCGGTGATCCAGCTGGAGAACGCCATGGGCCGGCTGCTGCACCGTCCGGATTCGCTGGAGTTGTTTTATGTTTACCGCAACATTGCCTGGACCTTCTGGCGGCAGGGATATCTGGAGCGGGCGGACAGTTACACCGAAGGAGCCAAAGCGGTTATTGAAAAAAGGGAGCAGCAGCATGACAACGATACCAACAAGGCCCGGGCCTGCCTCTTTCATTTGCAGGCACTGCTAGCCGGGGCCCGCGGGGACAACAAGACGGCGATAGAGCATTACAAAAAGGAAACCGAGATCCTGGAGCTGTATAACTTTACCGACAAGCTGGGGGCGGTCTACGGGAATCTGTGCGGGATCTACCGCACCCTTGGCAATTATGCCCAGGCCATAGACTACCAGCTAAAATCAATAGAGATTGCAGAAAAGCAGGAGGATCTGCTGACAGTCGGCATCGGCTGCAATAACCTGGGAGAGATCTATCAGAACCTGGGGAACTTCCAAAAAGCGGAATTATATTTCAACCGCTATCTGGAGATCAACAGCCGCATTGACAACTCCCTGGGCGATTCCTTTGCCCTGGCCGGCATGGCCAGGTTACATGTGGAATGGAAGGACTATACCAGGGCCGAGGCTCTGTACCGGCGGGCTTTGGTGAAAGCCATGTCGGTAAAAAGCAAGGTGCGGGAGGCCGGCATCATGGCCAATATGGCTTTATTATACGGTATTGTGGGAAAAGTGGACCAGGCTTTAAAACAAGTGGATCAGGCCATTGCTATCTATGAGCAAACAGGCAGACTGTCCTCCCAATGGCATCAGATCATCAGGGCCAAGGTCTGGTACCAAATGGCGGAGCAGGAGCCGGATCGGAGGGATGATGCTTTTTATCTTCTGGAGCAAACGGTGTCCCAGCCGATAATTACCGACGATGAACAGGACCTGTCATCCCAGGAAATCGCTCTGGAAGCCTACACCCTGCTGGCCCGGATCGGTTTTGACAAGAACGATGCCAGTCTGGCGGAGGAATATTTGAAAAAAGCCAGGTTCTTCATAGATCAGCTGATGCAGAACATTCCGGCCGAACTACAGGCGGGGTTCCTGTCAAAAGCACTGATAAAAAATGTCAATGAGCTGGAGGATAAAGTGAAGGAACTTTTACACCATGATACGGCCACAGCAGGTTCCAATCAGGCAACGTTGTGACCGGAAAAGAATGGCCTGGAAAAGGCTGAACGAAAGTAAAGCCCCCGCCGCACTTCGACCAAGCGCAGTGTCCGGCGGGGGCTTTTACCATTAACTGGGTCATTCTTAAAGGGCTGAAATATCGCCGATCATCTTAGTATATTCGTAGGTGGGAGCTCCTTTGTGGAGCTTATCAAGCAAGTCTTTGGTTTGTTCCCGGTATTTCCTGGCTGCACCGGCAAAACACAGATGGTAGCCGGCGTAGGCCTTTTCCCGGTCGGTTCCGGCCTGGTCAAATAAACTGGCCAGCTCCTTGATCCCGTCTTCACTGGTTTTCGATTCGGCCATGGCCAGGTGCAAACGGCAGCGCCAGACCAGCAAAGGTTGGTTGTTCTTCAGCGTGAGACCCAAAGCCCGGTGAAAACAAACTGCGGCCAAGTCCTTTTGCCCGGCTTGGAGATGAAGCTCGCCCCGCAGAAACAACTGCGGCCCCAAAAGGTCTCCGGCATTGATTCCTTGGCTGGAGGCGATGGCCTCTTCGATCATTTTTACGGCTTTATCATGATCGCCCAAACGCTTAAAAGCTTTTGCCATTTCTTCCGACAGGGAAGCTGCCAGTTCTATGTCTCCCATTTTGGAGACTTGGGCCAGGCTTTCCTCCAGCAGTGACAGGGCTTCCTGATGCCGCTTTGTGTCGTTCAGGATGATTCCAAGTTTGAGTTCGGTATAAACCGCTGATTTTTTTAAACCGTAACGCTTACTGATGTCCAGTTTCTGTTCTAAATATTTGCGGGCCAGCTTATATTTGCCCCGTTGTAGAAATATCTGTCCAATTCCACCAAGGGTTACGGCCTCCATTCTGGTCAGCCCCAGACGGCGGTTGATTTTAAGGCTTTGGTGAAGATGCCTTAAACCGCTGAGGTAATTTTCACGGTCGCCGTCAACGATCCCCAGGTTGCAAAGGGCCATGGCTTCTCCCGGCCGGTCGCCCAACCGGCGGTAAATTAACAAAGCCTTCCGGTAATTATCTTCAGCCTCTTTAAACCGGGAACGGTTTATGTAGGCCGTTCCGCGATTGACATAGCCTTGGGCCACGCTTCGCTGATTGCCGCAGAGAGCGGCTATTTCTATGCTCTTTCTATGGTAATCAAGGGACTTCTCCCAGTGGCCCTGATTTTGAAAGACCAATGCCAGATTACTGGTGGCGAGGTCAAGGTAATACAGTTCCTGGTGTTGTTCGGCCAAAGCCAATTCTTTTCCGAAATATTCCTCAGCTTGTTTAAGGTCTCCCCGGACAAGGCAGGTGTGCCCCAGGCCGTTGTACGCTTTCATCAGGTCGCTGGGCAGTCCGGTCTCCCCGGAAATGTCCAGGCAACGCTGAAAATTGGCCCAGGCATTTTGATGGTCAGCGCGTTTGATGCAGATATTACCCAGGTCGGTCAGCGCCTTGATCAGAAGCACCGGTTGCTTGGTCCGGACAAACACCTCAGAAACCTGCTCCAGCCTGGACTGGGCTTCTTCCATGTCGCCTCTTATGATCATCAGCGAAGCTATGTTCAGGGAGGATTCCGCCTTTTCCAATTCTTTGCCGGTCTGTTCCGCCCATTCCAGGCATTTCCGGAAGGCAATGTCGGCTTCCTGCCACCGGCCTATATGCTGCAGCATCTTCCCCTTGGCTCTCATCAATGCCACGGGAAAGAACCGCTTTCCCTGGGATTCTCCGGCTGACAGCCAGGCCATCACAGGTCTGTAGCGGTAACGTTTATTAAAGTAGGGACTCATCACAATTCAAAGTTTACCTCGTATTAAAACGCTTGTCAAGAAATAACTGAACGCACATCAGAAAGCCCCCCGCCACACTTCGGTTAAGCTCAGTGTCCGGCGGGGGGCTTTAAATTGCCAAAATGTTTTCGCGACTTTTAGTGCCTTTTAGTGGGAAAGCTGTCCTATTTTTTACCGTCCATGATCATCTTCTTGGTATAAGGTATCAGCCCTCCGGCATCGATGATGGCCTGGCGGGCTTTGGGCAGGGGGACGATGTCAAAGCTCTTGCCGGTGGTCTTGTTGACCACCTTGCCGTTCTCGATCTCCAGTTCGTCGCCCTCGCCGGCCTCGATGCCGGGGCAGATCACCATGTACAGCCCGACGTTGATGGAGTTCTGCAAAAATATCCGGGAGAAATTCTTGGCGATCACCTTCAGGCCCCAACCCACCAGGCAGGAGGCGGCCTGTTCCCGGGAGGAGCCGCAGCCGAAGTTCTTGTCGGCCACGATGAAGCTGCCGGGCTCAATCTGCTTGGCCTTGAGCTTTTTGTTGAACTCCACATCGTCCACGAAGGCGAACTGGGGGGTCTCGGTGGGGAGCACCGTGGCCATGAATCGGCCGGGATAGATGATATCGGTGGAGATATCGGAGCCTAATTTCAATACGACTTTACCCATGATTATTTCCTCCCTTTTTTGGTGATACCCCGAGCTTGTCGAGGGGCGGCTTTTTTCACGGACTTCTTGACAGCAACTATTTTCTTTGCTTTAGCCTTTTTCGGTTTCGCACCCTGAGCTTGTCGAAGGGTGCCCACTACCGTGCGGGGGTCGGTGATCTCCCCTGTGATAGCCGAAGCCGCGGCGGTGGCCGCCGAGCAGAGGTAAACCTCGGAGTTGGGATTGCCCATCCGTCCCTTGAAGTTACGGTTGGTGGTGGCCAAAGCCTTGTCGCCGTCGGCCAAAGCGCCCTGGTGCACTCCCAGGCAGGGGCCGCAGCCGGAGTTCATCACCACCGCGCCGGACTGCATGAAGGTCTCCACATAGCCCTTCTTCAGGGCCTGCTGATAGATCCTGGTGGAAGCCGGGAACACCAGCATCCGGACGCTGCGGGCCACTTTCTTGCCTTTCAGTATCCCGGCCGCGATGGCCAGGTCGTCCAGACGGCCGTTGGTGCAGGAGCCGATCACGATCTGCTGGATCTTGATGCCGAGGGCGGCGCCCACCGGCTTGACGTTGTCCACGGTGTGGGGGAAGGCGATCTGGGGTTCCAGCTTGGAGGCGTCGATCTCCACCACCTGTTCGTAGACCGCATCGGCATCCGGCCCGAACAATTCGGGTATATTCTTGACCCCGGCTTCCTGTTTCAGGTAGCGCACGGTCTCGGCGTCCGGCGGAACGATGCCGCCGGTGGCGCCGGCCTCCACCGTCATGTTGCACAGCACCAGGCGGCCGGAGGTGGACATCTTCTTGATGGTCTCGCCGTGGAACTCGATCACCTTGAAATTGGCGCCCTCGGCGGACAGTTTGCCGATCAGGTTCAAAATTATGTCCTTGGGCTCGACGTATTTGGGAAGCGTTCCGTTGACCACCACCTTGATGGTCCCCGGCACTTCCACATTAAGGATCTTTCCCAGCGCCCAGACCGCTGCCATTTCGGTGGCCCCGATGCCGAAGGAGAAGGCTCCCAGCGACCCGTGTGACGTGGTGTGGCTGTCGGTGCCCACCAGGACCGAACCCGGAAGCACGTAGCCGTTCTCGGGCAGTATCTGGTGGCAGATCCCGCCCTCGTCGCCCCGGATGTCGTGGAATTTGGTGATGCCCTGCTTGGCCACGAACTCGCGGATCTTCTTCTGGTTCCCGGCGGTCTTGGAGCTCTCGGCCGGCACCCGGTGGTCAAAAATGATGGCGATGCGGGAAGGATCCCACACTTTGGCCTCGATCCCGGTGCCCTGGTAGATGTCCGAGAACTGGTTGATCACCAGCGCGCCGTTCTCGTGGGACATGGCCAGGCTGACCTTGGGCTCGACCACGTCGTTCACCTTGACTGATGCCTGGCCGGTGGCCTTGGCCAGGATCTTTTGGACCATTGTCATTCCCATTCGGGCTCTCCTTATATTACCGTTTATGATGAAATATTTTATCCGCAGACGGCGTAGCGGGCGATGGCAGAACTATTACGCAGATTATATTATAATACTCTTTGTGCCTCTGTGTCTCTGTGGCTAATCTTAGATCTCCCGCGCCGGGGTCAGCACCTGCTCAAAGTAAAACTTGATGGCGCTCATGGCCTGGTTCCTATAGCTTCCGGAAACGCCCTTCTCTCCGCTCAGGTATTCCAGGTAAGCCTTTATCTCCGCCGGGCCCAGTTCCCGGGGCGGCCGGTGGCCGGTATGGGCCAGCAACAGGTTAAAATGAGACACATAGACCCGGATGGTGGCCTCGCTGTAATTGCGCTGGCGGAGATGTTCTAGGTATTCCGGCGGCAGGGCCGGGCTTTGGGACGATGAACGCCTTCTTTTCCGCCCGTCCGTCCGGGGGCCGTCAGCGCTCCGTTTGGTCCGCCGGCCGGGCTGGGGCGCGTCGCTGACTTCGGCCAGGCCGTTCAGCTTGGCCTGCAAATGGGCCAGCCAGTTCTCCCGCCAGGGCATCAGCCCCTCATGGGATCCGGCCCGCCAGTGCAGGCTGGGCAGCCTTGTTTTGATCTCGGCCACCGGGATCTCATCAGCGATGTCCAGCTTGATCCATTTCCGGCCCAAATGTGTAACGGGTTCGCAGTAGATGGTCGTCCGGTTCACCGGTTGGTCTGGTTGGGTCCCGGGGATGTCGTGAGTTCCGTCAATCATTATAATCTTCAATCCGTCATTAATTAAATTGCCGCTTTGTCCTTCATGGCCTTGATCTCTTCCTCGGTGTAACCCAGCTGGGTCAGGATCTCGTTCTGGTGCTGGCCCAAAGTTGGGGGCGGGGCGTCGATGCTGGCCGGGGTGGCCGAGAACTTGGCCGACAGGTTGAACAGCTTCAGCTCGCCCAGGTCCGGGTCCTTGATGATCTCGATGGTTTTGCGGTACTTGACCTGCTCGGCGTTGAGCGCCTTCTCCAGAGTGTAGATGTCGCCCGAGGGTACGCCCTTGGCGTTGAGAACCTCTACCCAGTGCTCGGTGGTCTGGGTCTTCAGTTTATCCTCCAGCAGCGGGGTCAACTGCTTGCGGTTCTTCTTGCGGGTGTCCCGCTCCTGGAAACGGGGATCGGTCAAGAGCTCCGGCACGCCCAGCACATTGGCCAGGTCCTCCCACTGCTTTTGCTGGTTGGCCGCGATGTTGATGTAGCCGTCCTTGGTGACGAAGGTGCCCGAGGGGGCGGCGGTGAAGTTGTCGTTGCCCATCACCACCGGCTGCTGGCCGCCGATCAGCAGATTGGCGGCCACCCAGCCCATCAGCGGCATGATGGAATCCAATAAGGCGATGTCGATGAACTGGCCCTCGCCGGTCTTCTCCCGGTAATACAGGGCGGCCATGATGGCGAAGGCGGCGTTGAGGCCGCCCACGGTGTCGCAGACCGGGAAGCCGGCCCGAAGCGGGTGCAGCCGCTCGTCGCCGTTGACGTCCATCTCGCCCGACAGGCCCTGGATGATCTGGTCGTAGGCCGGCTTAAAGGCGTCGGGACCGGCCTGGCCGAACCCGGAGATGGCGCAGTAGACTATCTTGGGGTTGATCTTCCTGATCTCGGCGTAGGAGAAGCCCAGCCGGTCCATCACGCCGGGACGGAAATTCTCCACCACCACGTCGGCGGTCTTCAGCAGTTTGCGGAAGATCTCCTTGGCCTCCTCGGCCTTCAGATTTAAGGTGATGGATTTCTTGTTGGCGTTCTGGGCCAGAAAGGAGGTGCCCATCAGCTTCTGATTCAGGGCCGGGACCGCCCCCAGCTTGCGGGCCAGGTCGCCGCCCTCGGGGTTCTCGATCTTGATCACCTCGGCCCCCAGCAGGGCCAGGTGCATGGTGGAAAAGGGCCCGGACAGGACGTTGGTCATATCCAGCACCCGGATGTTCTGCATCATTTTTTTCGGCCTCGGTTTGATTAATGGTCCCGATTTGAGGATGGAACCCGGAAGCTCACGGCCCAGGAAATCCTGAACCTCTTTTGATATCTCCAGCAGCCTGAAGAGGTCAATGTCGGTCCGCCGGCCCTCCCGCTGCAGCGCGTGGACGAAGTCCTCGGTGGCCACGTTGCCGGCCGCCACCTTGGTGAAGGGGCAGCCGCCCAGCCCGCCGAAGGCGGTCTCGATGTAGGTGACCCCGGCCTGCATGGCGGCGAAGATGTTGGCCATCCCCAGCCCGTAGGTGTTGTGGAAGTGGCAGGCCAGCTCGACCTTGGGGTCTAGTTTCTTGATTGCTCCGAACAATCTGATGACCTGCTGGGGGTCGGCGTGGCCGGCGGTGTCGGCCAGGCTGATGTTCTTTATGCCGGCCTCCAGATACTTTTTGACCATGGCCAGCACCTTGTCCTCCGGTATCGGGCCGTCGAAGCCGCAGCCGAAGGCCGACTGGACAGAGGCCTGGACCTTCTTGCCCGCATCCTGTGCCTTTTTGGCCATGGACAGGATCTGGCCCATGGCCTTCTCAGGTGTCATCCCGGTGTTCTTCTGGCTGTGGGTCTCGCTGGCCGAAACCCCCATGCAGAACATCTCCACCCCGCAGGCCATCCCGCGCTCAAAACCCTTTTCGTTAAGCACCAGGCCGGAGAGAATGGTTTTGGGATTCTTCTTGCCGTTCTTGGCGTAATGGGCGAACAGGTCGTCGGTGTCGGCCATCTGGGGCACTTTTTCCTGGTGGACGAAAGATCCCACCTGGATGATGTCCACTCCGGAATCCATCAGGGCATCGATCCACTGGATCTTCTGCCCGGTGGGGACGGTCTTCTTTTCTATCTGAAAACCGTCCCGCAGGCCTACCTCGTGAATGAAGATTTCTGGCATATTGATTCTTATTATTGTTGGGACAGGTTTCAAACCTGTCCTTACTATTTACTGTCGGGGCAATTCAATTGTAGGGGCGATTCGTGAATCGCCCCTATAGGATCGTTATAATTTCCCGGCGACGGCCTGGCCCATTTCCAGGGTCTTGGTATCGCCGCCCATGTCGTAGGTCCGGGCCTTGCCCTCCTTGATCACCGCAGCCACCGCGGCCTCGATCTTGTCGGCCTTCTCGGTCTCGCCCAGCCAGGTCAGCATCATCTTAGCGGCCAAAATGGTGGCGATGGGATTGGTCTTGTACATGCCGGCGTATTTTGGGGCCGAGCCGTGGGTGGGCTCGAAAACCGCCAGCTTGTCGCCGATGTTGCCGGAGCAGCCAAAGCCCAGGCCGCCCACCATCTGGGCGCAGAGGTCGCTGATGATATCACCGAACAGGTTGGTGGCCACCAGCACCGAGTAGTTCATGGGGTTCTTTAAAAGCCACATGCAGATGGCGTCCACGTTGGCATCGTCGCACTGGATGCCGGGGTAGTCCTTGGCCACTTCCTTGCCGATCTCCAGGAACAGGCCCTCGGTGGCCCGCACCACGTTGGCCTTGTGGACGATGGTCACCTTTTTCTTGCCGTACTTCTTGGCGTACTCGAAGGCCGCCCGGATTATCCGTTCCGAGCCTTTTTTCGTATTTATCTTGCAGGTGATGGCGTACTGGTCCAGCGGCACGTCCTTGAAGGCGGCGAAGGGCTTGGAGACCTTGGTCAGCACGTCCTTCAATTCCTGGTTCATGGGATTGAACTCGACGCCCGAATACAGCCCTTCGGTGTTTTCCCGGAAAACGGTCAGGTCTATCTCATTCTTGAAATTCAGGGGGTTTCCGGGGTAGGCTTTGCAGGGTCTTAAGCAGGTGTACAGGTCGAACAGCTGGCGCATCCGCACTATCGGCGAGCGGTAGACCATGCCCTTGCCCTGAAGCTCCGGCACCAGTTCCTTCTCGGCGGCCTTGACCGGCTTGGAGGTGATAGCGCCGAACATGGCGGCGTCAACCTTGCCCAAAAGATCTATGGTCCGCTGGGGGAAGGCCTCGCCCTCCTTGCACCAGAATTCCCAGCCAATGTCCCCGTGGGTGTATTCAGCGTCGAACTTGACCGCGTCCAGCACTATCTTGGCGGCTTCCATAACTTCGATTCCGATGCCGTCTCCCGGCAGCCAGGCTATCTTGTACTTGGCCATGAGGGTCTCCTTGTGGATATTGTTAATTGTTTAATAATCTTATGGTAAGATTATCATTTTACCTTAAATAAATGCATTATGTCAAGTGAAACGGGGCAAGGGAAACTACCGCCGGGGGCTGGTTCCCAGCCCGGCGGTCACCGCGATCTCTTTATCTTTCGGCGGTCCGCTTTTTTCATTTTTTTATGGTCATCGCTGACCATGCTGTCCTGGTTGGCCCACTGGGTGATGTGCTTCAGCAGGATCGGCACATACTCGTTGGCGGCCGCCGAGGAAAGACGGTAGTTAACCCACAGAGCGTCCCGTTTATCCTCAACCAGCCCGGCGTTCTTGAGCTGGTGGAGGTGCCGGGAGACGCAGGGCTGGGAAATGCCCAGCACCGAGGTCAGCCCGTTCACGCTCATGGGCTTCTCCTGCAGCATCTTCAGTATCCGGATCCGGTTCTGGTCCCCCAGGGCCTTGAACACTTTTACCAAGTTCTTCATATGTTCCGTTTCAATATGCTTATATAGCTATATGGATATATGAATGATATCAAAATATCGTCCGGTTGTCAAACATTTTCAAACGGACACTTTGTTTTTATCTGTGATCCTCCCCAACCATCTCATCAATTACTTTGACACAATAATCGTGAAGGATGAAATATATTAATATTTCTCTTGACTTTTAAAATATTAGATGTACAATAATATAATATGAGGGGGTATGATTGTGGAACTTCGTTGAGCAGTTGATTTACAAGGCCAGGAAAAATCTGACAAGATAATTTTATTTATTTTTTAAAGGAGACCGCCATGTCAGCAAAAAAAATGTTAGTATTACTGGCCGGGCTTGCTTTATTTGTGCAACCGGTTTCCGCCGGGCAGTGGGTCGAGACCACCCAGACCGATTTTGCCGACGGTGTATTCAACGTCAATGTGATTGCAGATCATTCAGGAATATTGAAAGTGCACCAAGACGCAATTTACGACTTGAATGAGGACGGAAATCCCGACATTATCATCAGCAACATGCAGGATACTCTATGGGGAGACGATTTTGATGTGCCGTCGTATATTTACTGGGGCACCGACTCCGGCTATACAATAAGCCAACGTACTGCCATTTACACACACGGCGCGACCGGAAACAGTGTGGCTGACCTGAATAATGACGGATATTGGGATATAGTATTTAGCAGTTATGACCGTTCAGGATCTCAATATGGCAGGATATACTGGGGCAGCGACCAGGGTTATACCGAGACCAACACAGATTCCCTGCCTGTTCAAGGATCACATTACAATTATGTTGCCGATCTTGATGGCGATCACTACCTAGATATCATTTTCACCAATTATGGAAAGAATTATGCACATGATGTCCCTTCATATATTTACTGGGGAGGTGCATCTGGGTACAGCAGTTCTAACCGGACGGAACTGCAAACCCACGGTGCCACGGGTTGTTCGGTATCGGACCTGAACAGGGACGGGTATTTGGACATTGTAATCAGTAATACGATCAGTGGCATAGACGATGTTTGTATAAACTCTTATATCTTCTGGGGCGATTCAAGCGGATACAGTGATAACCGTAAGGATTCATTACCGACCAAGGCCGGTTACGGCAATGCCGTATGCGATCTCAATAAAGATGGCTACCTGGATATTGTATTTTCTAACCACCGCGACGGTTCGGACCCCAATTATCAATATGAGTGCAATTCGGTGATATATTGGGGAGATTCCACCGGACATTTTTCTTCAACGCGGATCACTGAACTTCCCACGCTGGGGGCGATTTCTGTTTCAATTGGAGACCTCAATCTTGACCAATGGCCGGATGTGGTCTTTGCGAACTGGCGAAGCGGTACAACATGGAATGTTTCGTCTTATATATATTGGGGGTCGTCATCCGGATATCAAGCCACTAATCGTACAGAATTGCCGGTATTTGCTTGCACCGGAGTAATGATAGGAAAAGTAGCCAACAACGGCACTCCTGGCGGCGGGCAGTACCCGGATATCGTCTTCACTGGACAAACTAATTCATTCATTTACTTTAACGGCACAGATGGTTTCTCTACAAGCAATCGGACGTCACTGAGTTGCAGTTACGGGAGCATGTCAACGAAGAATGCAGGCAATTTGTGCGATAGAAGCAAAATTGAAACCTACTTTTCATCGGTTTTCGGGAACGAGGTTGATACCAAAGAATGGGGATCTTGTTCCTGGAACGAGCAAATGCCAGCCGGGGCCAGTGCCCAGGTTTCTTTAAGAACCGGTAACACAGCCGATCCCGATGATGGGAGCTGGAGCTCCTGGTCCCAGGTTGCCAAATCGGGACTGCCGGGTAAGGCTTCGCCGTCGAAATACATACAGTATCAATATACGGCCACGGCCAATGAACTTTACCAGGGTCCGGTATTGAATGATATCACCATTGACTACATTGTACCAGCCGGGATCAACGGAGAGCCCAAGGAAGCCTTGAAAACAGACTTTTCCGTGCAAATACAGGGTTCCCAGGCCAGGATCAAATATACCATAGCCGAACCGGGCAAGGTCTCGATCAAAGCCTATAATCTGCTGGGTCAGCAAGTCGGGGTGCTGGAGGAGGGAACGAAGGCGGCCGGCAGTTATCAGTTTAACTGGGGAAAACAGGGAACGCTGTCCAACGGAATATACATTGTCCGCGCCCAACTGGGCCGGGAGTGGTTCACCAAGCGGCTGGTGCTGGTCGAGTGACGGCCGATGGTCCGTGCGGACCTGTTACAGGAGAAAAGACGCAGTATTCACTGCGTCTTTTCTGTTTCCCGGCGGCATGCCGCACCGGATATCCTGAGTGTGTTAACAAAGCCTTGAAAACAGTATTTCATATTGCACAAACGGGCATATTTGTGATATTATAATAGGTTGAACTATAAAGCTAACCCAAACTCCGGTATTGGTTATGAGCAAAGATATCAAATTCCCGATCATAGGGATGACCGCCCTGCGCAGCCCGGACCAAACCAGCTATCACCACATCCTGACCGGGCCCTATGTCCGGTGTATCACGGCGGCCGGGGGTTACCCCATCCTTCTGCCTTCGATCCCGGAGCGGTGCGAGGAGGCGCTATCATTGGTGGACGGACTTCTGCTGATCGGCGGCGGTGACATAGAAGCCAAACATCTTGGAGCGGAGAACCATCCCAAGGCAAAATTCTTCAATCCTTTGCGGGACGAGTTCGAGCTGGCCATCATCAAACTGGCTGCCCAAAGGAAGATGCCGATGCTGGGCATCTGCCGGGGAATGCAGATGATGAACGTGGCCCTGGGCGGTTCGCTTTACCAGGACATTAACGACGAACAGGGCACGGACTTTGACCACCAGCGGGAGAAGACCCCGGACCTGCCGGTGCATGCGATCAGCATCGCGGCCGAAAGCTGTCTGGCCTCCATCCTGGGGACCACCTCGGTCTCGGTCAACAGCGTCCATCACCAGGCGATAAAGGATGTTTCCTCCAAACTCAAAGCGGTGGCCTGGGCCCCGGACGGGGTGATAGAGGCGGCCGAGTCCTGCGGGGATCAAGGATTCATGCTTGGTGTGCAGTGGCACCCGGAGCGGATAACGGAAAAACAGCCGGAGCAGCTGAGGTTGTTTGAAAGATTTATCGGGGCGGCGGGAAACTATGCGCAAAGAAAATAGTGACTACTGGATACTGACTACTGACTACCGCATACACTATCCAGCAGCCACTATACAGTATGATATAAATTAGTCATAAGTTTTAAGACATCATAAAAGGAGCTGGTTTAATTGTCACAGGATCACATCCGTAATTTCTGCATCATCGCCCATATAGACCACGGGAAATCCACCCTGGCCGACCGTCTGCTGGAGGTCACCGGCACCATCATGAAGAAGGACATGCAGGAGCAGGTGCTGGACAGCATGGACCTGGAGCGGGAGAGGGGCATCACCATCAAGATGCACCCCATCCGGATGAACTACAAGGCTCGGTCCGGCCAGGAATACGTCTTCAACCTGATAGACACACCGGGCCACGTGGACTTCGGCTACGAGGTTTCCCGGTCTTTAGCCGCCTGCGAGGGCGCCATCTTAGTCGTTGACGCCACCCAGGGGGTGGAGGCCCAGACCGTGGCCAACCTTTACCAGGCAGTCAACCACGACCTGACCATCATCCCGGTGATCAACAAGGTGGACCTGCCCTCGGCCGAGGTGGAAAGATGCCGTTCGCAGATCGTGGAGCTGTTGGGCTGCGATCCTTCCGAGATAATTCTGGCCAGCGCCAAGACGGGCCTGGGGATTCAGGAACTGCTGGAGGAGGTCATCGTCCGGGTGCCGGCCCCCAAAGGCGACGGACAGGCCCCGCTGAAGGCCCTGATCTTCGACTGCATATTCGACGTCTACCGGGGCGCGGTGCCCTACATCCGGATCGTGGACGGCCGGCTGGAGAAGGGGATGAGGATCAGGCTTTTCTCCAACCAGAAGGAATTCGAGGTCACCGAGGTGGGCACTTTGGGAATGGGTATGCACCCAAAATCTTCGCTGGAACAGGGCGAGGTGGGCTACGTGGTGGGCGGGATCAAGACCGTCTCCGAAGCCCGGGTGGGCGACACCGTCACCGACGCCCGGAACCCGGCCCCGGAGGCCCTGCCGGGCTACAAGCAGGTGAAGCCCATGGTCTACGCCGGGCTGTATCCCACCGAGAACCAGCAGTATCCCGACCTGCGGGTGGCTTTGGAAAAACTGGTCCTGAACGATTCCGCTTTGCATTACCAGCCCGAGACCTCCAGCGCTTTGGGCTTCGGTTTCCGTTGCGGGTTTTTGGGCATGCTCCACATGGAGATCGTCCAGGAGCGGCTGGAGCGGGAATATAACCTGTCGCTGATCAACACCGTGCCCAACGTGGAATACCGGGTGATCCAGACCGACGGCCAGGTGCTGGTGATAGACAACCCCTCCGACCTGCCCAACGAGGTCAAGGTGGAGAAGATCGAGGAGCCGTTCGTCAACGCCGAGATAGTGGTGCCGGCCGAGTTCATCGGCAACATCATGAAGCTGGGGCAGGACCGGCGGGGCATCTACCAGAAGCTGGAATACCTGGATCCCACCCGGGCCCTGTTGTTCTACCAGTTCCCGCTGTCCGAGATCATCTTCGACTTCTACGACAAGCTGAAGAGCCTGTCCAAGGGCTACGCCTCTCTGGATTACGAGTTCCTGGAGTACCGGCAGTCCGACCTGGTGAAGCTGGACATCCTGATCAACGGCGACCCGCTGGATGCTCTGTCGGCCATCATCCACAAGGACCATGCCCAGGAATGGGGCAAGCGGCTGGCGGTCAAGCTGCGCAAGATCATCCCCCGCCAGCAGTACGAGGTGGCCATCCAGGCGGCCATCGGCAGCCGGATCATCGCCCGGGAGAGCGTCAAGCCCTACCGCAAGAACGTGATCGCCAAGTGCTACGGCGGCGACATCAGCCGCAAGCGGAAGCTGTTGGAGAAGCAGAAGGAGGGCAAGAAGCGGATGAAGCAGGTGGGCAACGTGGAGATCCCGCAGGAGGCGTTTTTGGCGGTGCTGAAGGTAGGGGACGAGGAGAGCGAGTAGACCGGGGTTCGTTAAACCACAAAGACACCAAGGCACGAAACATCCAAGGCCCCTATAAATAAAACTTAGCGTTCACTTCGGTATTGCTCAGTGCATGCTTCGCGTCTTTGCGGTAAAATAGTTAGAAAGCAAAGGGTGTACTTATGTTCCAAAACCTGTTCTCCGATAAGTTCAAGCTGGCCTTTCTTGCGGCCGCAGTACTGCTGGCCTGGGCGGCGGTGCTGGAGTTCATGTTCATCACCCAGCAGTCGCAGGACCTGGAAAGACTGAAAGCCAGGAACGGTGAACTGGAATCCGACCTGGCCGGGCTGGCGGCCCTGGTGCCCAATAAACTGACCAAGGCCGAAGCCGAAAAGCAGGGATTCAAGAACATCTTCATCATGTACAACGACGAGGGCCGGGCGGTGGAAGTGAAGTTTGACAGGAACAAGTTTTAGGGAACAAAATTAAGAATCCTCTCGTAGTCTTATTCATTGCCACAGAGACACTGAGGCACAGAGGACTTATAAATATTGTGAGAAGATAAAGGCGAATGAAAGAAAAATACACCTTCAAAAAGCTCTGGCACGACTGGCTGTGGCCCCTGATCTGGGCGGTGCTGGTGGTCAAACTGGTGATCAACCCCTTCATCCTGGAAGCCTACCAGGTGCCCACCGGTTCCATGGAGAGCACCATCCTGCCGGGAGACTGGCTGATCGCCGAAAAATTCAGCTACGGCCTGCATATTCCCTTCACCAAGATATCCATCCTGCCCATGACCTCGCCCCGGTCCGGCCAGGTGGTGGTCTTTAAAAGCCCGGTGGACGGGATCAACCTGGTCAAGCGCTGCATAGCTTCCGGCGGGGATACGGTGGAGGTCCGGAACAAGGTACTTTACGTCAATGGCATAAAAAGAAACGAGAAATTTGCCATTCACCGGGATAGCTTTGCGGTGCCGGTGATGAACCCGCCCCTGACCCAGGGGCAGTTCCAGCAGGAATGGGAGAACCGGCATCTGCTGCAGACCTACGCAGTGCGGGACAATTTCGGCCCGATAGTGGTGCCCAAGGACTGTTTCTTTATGATGGGCGACAACCGCGACGAGTCCTTCGACTCCCGTTTCTGGGGGCCGCTGCCGCGACAGCTGATCCGGGGCAGGGCTTTGTTCGTCTACTGGTCGTTTGACAAGCTGTCGGAGATGCCGCTGTCCAGCCTGTGGCGCCGTTTCCGGCTGCAGCGCATCGGCCGGAAGCTCTGGTAGGCTGACCGTAAAACCTTACCACGCTTTCGCCCCGCTGGACACTGAGCAATGTCGAAGTGTAGCGGGGCTACAGCGTGCAGGCACGGAAGCGCGGAATATCCGAATCACGGAACTATAACCAAATACTCTATGTTTATTTAATCTTCATCTTTCCGTGTTTCGGTGGTTAGCTCTGGTAAAATCATTTTCACCATTAAACAACTCCTTCTAAGGAAACAATATGGCCGTTCGGCAGAACAACGTCAAAAAATCATGGTACCGGGACTGGGGCGAGTCCTTGATCTGGGCGGTGGTGATGGCCCTGATCATCCGGGCCCTGGTCATCCAGGCCTTCAAGATCCCCTCCGGCTCCATGGAGGACACCCTGCTGGTGGGCGATTTTCTGATGGTCAACAAATTTGTCTACGGGGTCAAGATCCCTTTCACCGGGAAGACCCTTTTGCCCGGGCTGCGCCAGACCAAGGCCGGGGACATCATCGTCTTCAAGTATCCTTTGGACAAGCGGGATTTCATCAAGCGCTGCGTGGCGGTGGAGGGCGATACGGTGGAGGTGCGGAACAAGAAACTCTACGTCAACGGCCAGCGCCCGGAGGAGCCGTACGCTGTGAACAAAGCCTGGGGGGAAAGCATCATCCTTCCCCAGATGCTGTCGGCGGAGCTTTGGCGCAATGATTACCAGCGGGACTGGGAGCAGCGCAAGTTTTTGAACCTGCCGGTGCGGGATAATTTCGGGCCGGTGGTGGTGCCCAAGGACTGCGTCTTTGCCATGGGCGACAACCGGGACAACTCGCTGGACTCCCGCTTCTGGGGGCCTCTGCCCAAGAGCCTGATCCTGGGCAAGGCGGTTTTCATCTACTGGTCCTGGGATTCCGAGAACGGCGAGCCGTTCTGGAAGGTTTGGGAGAATATCCGGTTCAACCGGCTGGGAGACATGATCAGGTAAAAGACACCGAACCCATCCGCAGATTTCGCAGATGGACGCAGATTAATCTATTACACTGCTAATCCGAGAAAACGCAGCAACTGATGGAGACAACCGATGTCCGATATTCTGATCAAGGCCGTGGAATCGAAAAAAGAACTGGAACAATTCATAAAACTGCCCTGGACGATCTACCATAACAATCCCAGCTGGGTGCCGCCGCTGATAGCCGAACAGAAGAAAATGCTGGATGCCGGGCACAACCCGTTCTTTCAGCACGCCCGGGCCGCCTATTTCCTGGCCAGCCGGAACGGAGAAGTATTGGGGCGGATCAGCGCCCACATAGACGACAACAGCAACAAGTTCCACCACGAGAAATGCTGCTTCTTCGGTTTCTTTGAATCGGCGGACGATCCCAATGCGGCCCAAGCCCTGTTTGCCGCAGCGGAAAAATGGGCCCGGGAGAACGGCATGGACACGGTGCGGGGGCCGTTCAATTTCACCACCAACGACACCGCCGGCCTGCTGATAGACGCCTTCGACCGCCCCCCGGTGATAGAGATGACCTACAACCCGCCCTACTATCCGTCCCAGGTCGAAGCCTGCGGATACACCAAGGCCATGGACCTGTTGGCCTATTTCCTGGATGTCCAGCACATAGACCGCGACCGGATCAAAATGCTGTCCCGGCGGTGCGAACAAAAGGGGATCACCTTCCGCAGCATCAACAAAAGACGGTTTGAGCAAGAGGTCAAGATATTCAAGGAGGTCTACAACCAGGCCTGGAACCAGAACTGGGGCTTCGTCCCGCTAACCGAGGCCGAGATAGACCACTATGCCAAAAGCTTCAAGGACATCGTGGAGCCGGATTACGTGATCTTTGCCTTTGACGGGGAAAAGCCGGTGGGATCGTTGTGGGCTTTGCCGGATTACAATTATTCCATCAAGCGGCTCAACGGTAAAATGGGCCTGTTGGAAATAATGAACTTCCTCTGGCACAACCGCAACATCACCCATACCCGGGTAATGACCGCCGGGGTGATAAAGGATTACCAGAAAAGGGGGATTGAGGCCGGGCTGGTCAGCCGTGTGATCGAGAACGCAGTCAAAAAGGGCACCAAGACCGGGGAGCTTTCCTGGGTGCTGGAAAACAACCTGATGATGAACCGGCTGGGCGAGGCGGTTGGGGCCAAGGTCTACAAGACCTACCGGGTGTACGAGAAGAAGATCTGAAAATAAAAAAGCCGCCCTGAATCCGGGCGGCTTTCTCAAAACCAGATTATTTCTTGTCCCTTAAAAACCGGGGATTCCAGATCTCGGCGGTCAGAATGGCCAGGGCCGCCAGTACAAATCCAAAGATGACATCTATCACATAATGCAGCCGCAGGAATACCGTGGCCATTATCAGCAGGATCCCCACCGGCAGCATTACCGCGAAAAGTTTTTTGTGATGGGCGTGGGCATAATAGAGCACGATCAGGGTTATCCCGGTGTGGCCCGACGGGAAGCAGTCCCGCTTGTTGAATTCATTGGCGGTCAGAAAATCAAGGATCTGATTTCCCCAGAACAATCCCTTGACCGGGGCGGCCTGCAGACCGGTCAGGGTGAAACGGGGCCCGATGGCCGGCACCAGCAGGTATCCGACGTAGGAAATGAAGAACCCGATGGTCACCGCCAGGAACATGTGCTCCAGCTCGTGCTGCTTCCGGTCAAAATGCAGGAACAGGGCCAGGACCACCGGCAGGAAGTAATAGCTGGAATAGGCCAGGGCCAGCACATCCACCATCCAGGGCGCGGTCAGGCTCTCCAGCCAGACGGTGGGATGGACCCCGAACATGGCGTAGTCGATCCTGATCAGATAGCCGTCCAGGTCCGGCCGGATATACTGAATGATGTATCCCAGGCTCTGAAATACCGGGAGGATGCCGGCGAATGGCGCCCAGCGCCGCAGCAGTTCAAAGAACTTGCAGGGCCGGCGGGTGTCCAGCCAGATCACTATTCCGTAAACCCCTAAGGTCAGCCCGTATATCACGAATATCCAGGGCCAGCCCTTGAGCCGGGGCAGGTTCAGCAGGGTCAGCAGGCTCAACCCGGAAATAAACCATAGGTAGAGCCATTCCACTTTTTTCAGTTTTAATTTAGGCATAGACCAATTTTAGCATCCGGAAAAGGTTAAGTCAATTGAATATATTACGGGAATGTTGAAAATATAAAATCAATGAAATAATTAACAGCACTAAATCAAGATGAAAAAGATTTATCTTCTCGTCACTTTGCTGGCTCTGCAAACGCCTGTCTTTTGCCAGGACACGCTTTCTACGTCAACCTTCGGTCCGCGCTGGGCGGGTTGGGCCATACTGGGAGCGGAATACATCGGAGGCCCGGTAGTGGCCTCCCAGTACTGGTGGCAGAACGGATTCGGGCGGAATCCCCTGGCCAATATCGGCGAGCAGGAACCCTATGCCGAGGACAAGATATGGCATTTTTGGAACGGCGAGAACCTGACCGACCTGCACTATTGGACCCTGAAGAAATATCTGGGGGAGGATTCCCCAGGCCTGGCAATGGGTTTGACCTTCACCACCCTTACCGGGATAGAACTGCTGGATGGTTCGGATTCCGATGGAAAGTGGAAATTCTCTCTTTGGGATGAAGCCGCAGATATCGGCGGGATAGCCCTGTGGTATCTAAAGCATAAATACCCGGGCCGGATTCCGCTGGAGGTCCGGGTGGGTATCAGGCGCTGGGACAAATTTTTCCTGCTTTTCAAACGGGCGGCGCAGTTCTCCTCGACCTTCAATACCGCCCAATACGGGTGGTCGCATATGGACAATTACTCGATCTTCAAGACCGAGGTCATCATCCGGCCCAAGAGTTATTGGTACGGAGGCTTGGCCATTTCATGTAAGACAGATTCCAACGGCGTGGGCATCCCCGAGAACCTTTTCGGAGCTACGGCCGGGTTTGATGTGATGCGTTATTATGCCAATAAAAAGCCTGGAAAATTAACTCCGTGGGTGAACACCTTTGGCAGGTATCTCTCGCTTTCTTTTTCTTATACCCATTGGTTCGAGAAGTAACGCCAGCCCGCCCCGATTGCCGGTATTGACAAAAGCAAGGGAAGGGCGTATACTCAAAATCATGATGAAGTGACTATATTATATGAAGATAAAACTTAACGGCAAAGAGGCCGAAGCCGGCAGTTTACCGGGGTTGCTGGAAAGATACGGGCTTAAGGGCAGGGCCTTGGTGGTGGAGCATAATGGCATAATCATCAAGAGCGGTTGTTATGATGATGTCCGGCTTAGCGATGGCGATGTGCTGGAGATAGTGCGCCTGGTGGGCGGGGGATAAACTGGAAACAAAAATCAAAAATAAAACATCAGTATGCTCAAACCATTAATCATAGCCGGACGCGAGATAAGGTCGCGCCTCTTCCTGGGCACAGGCAAGTTCTCCAGTTCCGCCGTCATGGCCCAAGCCCTGGAAGCTTCGGGGGCCGAGATCGTGACAGTGGCATTGCGGCGGGTGGAATTTGACAATCCCCAGGACGACATCATCGCCCGCATCGACCAGAAAAAATACCTGCTGCTTCCCAACACCTCCGGGGCCCGCGACGCCGAAGAGGCGGTCCGTATTGCCCGGCTGGCCCGGGCGGCTTCCGGTTGGAACTGGCTGAAGCTGGAGGTCACCCCCGAGCCCAATTATCTCCTGCCCGATCCGGTGGAGACGCTGAAGGCGGCGGAGATCCTGATCAAGGAAGGTTTCATCGTGCTTCCCTACATCAATGCCGACCCGGTGCTGGCCAAGCGCCTGCAGGAGGTGGGTTGCGCGGCGGTGATGCCACTGGGCTCGCCCATCGGCTCGGGGCGGGGGATCAAGACCGCCGACCAGATCCGGATCATTGTCCAGCAGGCCACGGTGCCGGTGGTGGTGGACGCCGGTCTGGGCCTGCCCTCCCACATCTGCAAGGCCTTTGAGCTGGGGGCCGCTGCGGTGCTGTTGAATACCGCGGTGGCGGCGGCCCGGGATCCAGTGCAGATGGCCAGATCGTTCAAACTGGCGGTGGATTCATCCCTGGCTGGACTTGAAGCCGGACCCATGTCAGAGAGCGAGACGGCCTCCGCCTCCAGTCCGTTGACCGGATTTTTAAGATGATCCCGTTCCAGGAAATCATAAATTCCCTGGATCCCGCCCGGATAAGAACAACCATCCGGAACGCCACCACCGGTCAGGTCAAGGCGCTTATGGAATCAATAAGTTCCGGATCCGTTCCCAGTCCAGAAGACATCTCCATTCTGGTGTCTCCGGCGGCCGGCGAACTGTTGGAGCCGATGGCTCAATTGGCCAAGAACAGCACTCTACGGCGGTTCGGCAAGACCATTCAGATGTACGCCCCGCTGTATATCTCCAACCACTGCAGTAACTCCTGCGTTTACTGCGGGTTCAACGTCCACAACAAGGTCAACCGCCGGACCTCGAGCCGCGAAGAGATCTTGTCCGAGGCCCGGCTGATAAACAACCAGCACATCTCGCAGTTATTGCTGGTGAGCGGCGAATGTCCGGCAGAGGTCAGCCTGGATCTGCTGGAGGCCACTGCCCGCGACCTGAAGGGAATGTTCCCCTCCCTGTCCATAGAAGTATACCCCATGGATACTCCGGACTACGAGCGGCTTTACCAGGCGGGAATAGACGGCCTGGCCATTTACCAGGAGACTTACGACCGGGAAATCTATTCCGCGGTCCATCCAGCCGGGCCCAAGCGCGATTACCAATACCGGCTGGGGGCACCGGAGAGAGGCGCGGCGGCAGGTTTCCGGCAAATTGGCCTGGGATCCCTGCTGGGGTTGAACGATTGGCGGGTGGAATCGCATTACCTTATGCACCACGCCGCCTATCTGATGAAGCATCACTGGAAGAGCCAGGTCTCGGTCTCCTTTCCCCGTTTAAGGCCGGCGGCCGGGGGATTCAGCCCGGAGTTCCCCGTCAGCGACCGGGAACTGGTCCAGATGATTTGCGCCTTCAGGCTGATGCTGCCCGACGCCGGACTGGTGCTTTCCACCCGGGAGCCGACGGAACTGCGGGACAACCTGATCGGACTGGGCATCACCAAAATGAGCGCCGGGTCCAAGACCGCCCCGGGAGGTTATCTCGACAAGCTCGATAACAATCTCGACAGGCTCGGTAATAATCTTGACGAGCAGGGCCAGCCAGCCGAAGGTCAGTTTAACGTGTGCGACGGCCGGACGGTGGAGGAGGTGGCCCGGGCAATTCAGTCAAGGGGATACGATACGGTGTGGAAGGATTGGGACCAGGGGTTCGAGAGGGATCTATGAAAAACATGTTAATTGCAGGACTATTACTGATAAGCCCGCTGATTATGACCATTGTTGACGGGTTGTATGCCGAGACATTTTTTGCAGGTGTCGCCCCGGATCTAATAGCAAAGGCCGATGTTTTGACAAAGTGCACCGAAAGCGAAATTAATATGAAAAACAAAGCGATTAGCATTTCCAGTCTCCAGCGTCTGGTGGATCAAAAAAACTATTTCGGACTCAGAGATTCTTTAAGTCATAATAAAACCGCTTGGGACAAAGCAACATACCTTTTTTATCAGGCCTTGGTGAAAAATGCCTTTTTGAATCCCTGCAAATCGAATGATGCCATCAAACATTTGTTACGTGACCATAGGATGGAACTATCGGATACAATGATGGCAAAAATCCTGCAGGTCAAGGAAGACAATCATGTCAAATTGTTCCAATATAAACAGGCCGGGGAAACAGCCGAATCGCTGGTCAGGTCATACGCTCACGTTTTGGATGGAGGCCAGGTAGCTGACGAAGAAAACAACATTAATATATGGACTCCTTTGGCCAACACTCCGGGCCAAACAACCAATATTGGAGGAACATCGCAAATACCCATTTCCAAGGACAAAGCCGGTTTGGCGAATATTCCAGTCTCGGTGCAAGGCAATGAATTCAGTTTTATTGTCGATACCGGGGCCGATCTTTGCGTTCTAAGAAAAGGTTTGGCGGAAAAATTAAAACTCAGGAAGATCGAGACTTCGGTTTCCGTCAAGGGATCGACCGGGAAAGAGAACAAAACCGAACTGATGGTTGCCGATAGCATCAAAATTGGCAAGATCACAGTTAAAAATGTTGTATTTCTTGTTATGCCCGACGACAAGCTGTCTTTCCCCCAGATAAATTATGAGATCAACGGGATAATAGGGTTTCCTGTCATACAGCAACTGAAAGAATTGCATTTTTCAAAAAACGGCATTCTGACAATACCCAAGGTGACACAAAAAAGAAAGTTGAAAAATTTAGCGCTGTGCGGGGCAAAATCTCTTTTAAAAATCACCGCCGGCAAGGACACTATTTATTGCCTTTTGGATACCGGTGCGAACGCCTCGGAATTATATAAAAAATATTATTGCGAACATGATAAAGATGTTGAAAAAAACGGGGCGCCGGATTCCCTGAAGTATTCGGCCCTGGGTGAAACGAAAACGCGGAAAACATATAAGTTAAAGGAGTTTCCCATTTCTGTAGGAGGCAAAACGGCAATTTTGCCGTCAATAGATGTGTATACGGAAGATCTGCGGCCTGACCGTAATATGTTCTATGGTTCCATCGGGCAAGATTATATAGGTTTATTCGATGAGATGATCATCAATTACGAAAGCATGTATATCGAATTTAATTGAGTGTAAACATATTTCACAGATTAAAATAATGAAAAATAAAAGCCAAAGGATAAAAGATTTTAACCAAATAGACCTCTACCCGGTCACCGACCAGGGGCTGTCCCTGGGGCGCACCGACCTGGAGGTCCTTGACGGCCTGATCTCCGGGGGAGCTAGGATAGTCCAGCTGCGGGAAAAACACATTGCCAAAAAAGATTTTTACCATCTGGCCCAGGCCTTCAGGGAAAGGACGGCCAAGGCCGGGATGCTGCTGATCATCAACGACCACCTGGACGTGGCGCTGGCTTGCGGGGCCGACGGAGTGCACCTGGGGCAGGACGATCTGCCGCCGGCGGCCGCAAAAGAACTGGCCCCCGAACTGATAATAGGCGTTTCCACCCACAACCTGGAAGAGGCTTTGGAAGCCCAGGAGCAGGGAGCGGACTATGTCAACATCGGGCCCATCTTTGCCACCCAGACCAAGGAACTTTCCATGAAACCGCTGGGGCCGGAGGCCATCAAAGAAATTGCTCCGCAACTGAAGATACCATTCACGGTGATGGGAGGGATCAACCAAACCAACATCGGACAGATCCTTCAGGCCGGAGCCGGGAAGATAGCAGTGGTCACCGCCGTCACCAAGGCCGGGAACATAGGACTGGCGGTTCAGGAACTGCGGAGGACGATCATCGGATTTTCAGCCTGAATCCTAACGTTGACTTTTGGCATCAAATGTAATAGAATGCAGGGCACATTAATAAGGAACGGAGATACAGATGTACAGTGAAAAGGTGATGGACCATTTCATGAATCCCCGCAACATGGGCGAGATCGAGAACCCCGACGGGGTGGGAATGGTGGGCAATCCGGTCTGCGGGGACATGATGAAGATCATGCTGAAGATAGACAAAGACGTGGTGACCGACGTCAAGTTCAAGACCTTCGGCTGCGGGGCGGCCATAGCCACCTCCAGCATGGCTACCGAGCTGGTGAAGGGAAAGACCATCGAAGAGGCCCTGCAGGTCACAAATAAAGCGGTGACCGAGGCCTTGGACGGCCTGCCCCCGGTCAAGACCCACTGTTCGGTGCTGGCCGAGGACGGGATCCGGGCGGCCGTCAACGATTACCTGGTCAAGCAGGGGAGGCCGGGGCTGAAGCTGGCCGAGGCATCTCATGAACATGGCCACGAACATCAGGAGGAAAACAAGTAGATACTGGAAATGAAAAGCCCCCGCCACACTTCGACTTTGCTTAGTGTCAGGCGGGGGCTTTTTTTGTTCCGGGGTTCCGGTTATCTTATCATCACCAGTTTTTTAGTAAATCTTGTTTCTCCGGCTTCTAACCTATACAGATAGATCCCGGCCGCCAGCTTGCGTTGCCCATCGTCCCGGCCGTCCCATTTTACTGCATAGCTTCCGGCAGGCTGCTTGGAGTTCACCAGTGTCCGAACCAATTGCCCAGCCACGTTGTACACTTTAAGGGCGACCTTGGTCTCGGACGGCAGTTGGTAAGTTATGGTGGTGCCCGACCCGAAGGGATTGGGGTTGTTCTGGTTAAGGGCCAACACCAATGGTTTCATGGTTTCTGGTTTGTCCCCGGTTATTCCCAGCAATGGTTGGACCTTAACATAGATGTCATCAAGCACCCACCCGTAGGCATTAGTGGTGGCATCGGATGTCAATCTGAACCTGATCAGGATGCTGTCATTGATTCCCTTGGCGAACAGTGGATTGATTTCAGTGCTGTCAATAAGCCACCCGGAGGTAAGCGTGATCCGTTTTTTCAGGCTAACCCAGTCAACGCCATTGGCGCTGCCTTCCACCCTGATGGTATCCCCCGCTGCCAGGTTGAGGCCTTTTTGATACCAGAATAATTTTACGCTATTGCCGTTTTCTGCATAGGCTTTAAGGTTAAGCGCTTGTTGTGGCCGTAGGCTAAGCTGGACATCCGAATTCGACAGGTAGGTTGTCGGTCCGCTGCGCATACAGTTGGGGGCTGAACGATAACCGGTTGTCACCGTTCTCCAGGAAGGATGCGTTCCGTATAACGTATCAAATTCTGCATAAGCGCTGCTCTGGTCAAAATTAGATATCAACATGGAGTCAACGCCAACGAAGCTATAATACCCGCTGGCAGGCCCCCGGCCCAGGTTTTGCTGGCTGGAATTGTCCACCGCGGTCACATAGTAATTGACGGTGTCCCAGGTGTTGATGTGGGCCGGCAGGGTGATGGTCCCGCTATAGGTCCCGCTCCCGGTCATCTTTACCGGCGGGTATTCCGCCCCGGAATTGATCCGGTAATAAAGGTAGGTGGAATCCTGCAGCCCGATGTTGTCGGTGACCATGGCGCTGACGGCGTACGGCCCGCTGAGGTTGATGGTGTTTTTGGGCGGGGTGCTGGAGATCACCGGGTCGACCGTGTCGGCCCCGGCGTAAAACCCGTAGCTGGAGAAGGGGGCGTCGAGCGGCCGGGCGGTCTTAAGGTCCTTGCTGTTCCGGGCCACGATGTAGTACTGCACCGCCTGGTCGGTCTGGGCCGGGATGAAACACTCGAAGGTGTCGGTGGCTCCTACCCGGCTCATGGCCAGCTTTTGGTCAAAGGGGGCTGAGCCGTCCAGGTTGTAATAGAGAACTGCCTCCTGTATTCCGACGCTGGAGCTTATCATGGCTGTCACCCGGTAGGGAGTGGAGGTGTTTTCAGTATCGGTCAGCGGTACATGGGAAATGCTGATGTCGCCCAGAAACCAGCGGATGATCCGGTCCATGAAGGCCTGCCTGACCGAAGCCGTGGAAATTGCCTCGAAGCCGAAACCGGTGTAAACCACCTTGGTGCCGGTGCCTCCGTCTTCCCAGTGCAGCCCGGCCCGGTTGGCAGTGGCCCCGTAGTTGAAGCAGAACACCGCGCTGCCGTTGGGGTTGAAATAATCGGGAAATTGCTCGTCCGAGGCCCGGCCCGGCTGATAGACGGCGGAGGACAGGCCGTCGGTCAGGGTGTCCCCGGTTATCCCGGAGGCCGAGCTGCCGCCATCGTCGCCCAAGTAAACGGCTTTGATATAGTTCTGGTAAAAATCGGTGCAGCCGGCGGGATCCAGCAGGTACTCGTGGGAAGCCCCGGTCATGGTGTCCTGAAGATCCCAGCCCAAGTCCTGTCCCGACACATAAAGCTTGCCGCCCTGGCCGATGTAGTGCCTTAGAGCCATGCGGTCCAGGGAATCCAGGGAGGGGAAGGCCCATTCGCAGGACCAGATCACCGCCGGGAACATGTCCAACAGGGCGGAGTCAGGCGAGCCCTGGGCGGTGCGGTCGTAATAATTGTAGTAGACACCGGCGGCCGAAAGAGCGTCCCGGTAGTAGCTTTCCACCGACATCCCGCCGTCGTCGTCCACCAGCAGCACAGGGGCCTGCTCTATCTGGACGTAAAAGGTGTCGGTATGCAGGTCGCCGTCGGTGTTGATCTGGACGGCGAAGGCCGCCAGGTGGGGCAGGGCGGTGCTGTCCACTGTAAAGCTGTAGGTGGATATGCTGGCGGTGTCTCCCGATCCCAGGGCCCCGTAGTTCCCGCTGGCGGACACCATCTGGACCGCGTAATCCGCAGAGCTGATCACGGCGGTCACCGAGGCCGCATCGGCCCAGCCGTTGCGCAGGGCCAGGCTAAGGTTCACGGTCTCCCCGGCCTGGGGGATGTTGTTGTTGCCGTCGGTCACCCGGCTGGAGTAATAGCGGGTCCAGGAAGTGATGGAGGTGGTCAGTGCCTTATAGGCATTCACCCGTCCGGCTCCCAACAGTCCTACATATCCTGGATTTTGGACGTCGATGTTGTCAGAGGAATACATCAGCAGAGTGGCCAGCATGGCATTGGTATAGGAGGGATAATAGGACTTGACCAATGCCGCCACTCCGGCGCAGACCGGGCTGGCCATCGAGGTGCCATCCCAGGAGAGATAGGTGTTGGGATAGCCGGTACTGTATATGGAGGAGCCGGGCGAAGCGATGTCCACCGTGGTCCCATAGTTGGAGAAGGACGACTTCACATCCCCGCTGGCGGTGGCCGCTACCGAGAAGGCATTCTCGCAGGACGAGGGATAGTGGGGAGTGGCCACATTGTCATTGCCGGCGGCGCAGACCACCAGCGAGCCCTGGTCGTTGGCGTAATTGATAATGTCCTGTTCGTACTGGCTGAAACCGCCTCCGCCCCAGGAGCAGTTTATGATTTGGGCCCCGTTGTCGGCCCCGTAGACTATTCCCTCGTAGCCGAAATAGATGTAGGATTTGCTGCCCGGTGCGGTGTAGTCATTGTCATAACTGCATTTTATGGCCATCACTTTACAGTTGTAGCCGATCCCGGCCACCCCCACTCCGTTGTTGGTCACAGCCGAAGCGTCCCCGGCCACATGAGTGCCGTGGTCGTTGTTGTCGTCGTAAACGTTGGGATCGTTGTCACCAGCCGGCGAGGGAATGGCGATGTCCGGCCCAGCAAAATCCCAGCCCCGGTAATCGTCGATGAAACCGTTGCCGTCGTCGTCCACTCCGTCGTTGCTGTCGGCCCCGGCCTCGCCCGGATTATACCAGAGGTTGGCGGCCAGGTCGGGATGGGTTATCTGCACCCCGCAGTCCACTATTCCCACCGTTACCGCGGTGGAGCCGGTGGAAACGTCCCAGGCCGATGTGGCCTGGATGGTGGTCAGGAACCACTGGCTTCCGATATTGGGATCATTGGGCGTTAACTCGGCACGCCTGCCGTAACGGGGTTCGGCGTATTCCACCTGCCCGGTGTTTTTCAACTGGGCGCAAAGGGCCTTGATGTCGGCGGCCTCCGAAACATTGGCCTGGCATATCTTTGAAAGGTTTTGTTCGGATTTACCCTTGGCCAGGCGCTTATGGGGATAGAGCATCCTGATCTCAGTCAGGCCCTGTTGCTGCAGTGCTGCATCCACCCGGGGCGAGCCGCAGGAAAAGCCTTTGGCGTCCATGACCGGAAAAGCTTTCAGCTTGAAGATCACCACGCCTTTCATATGCGGCGAGGGAGCCATTCCTCCGCTTTCGGCCAGGGCCGATCCGGCCAGCGCCAAAAGGCAGAAGGCAGTGATAATGAACAGCATTCTTTTCATCGGGGACTCCTTATTTGGGTGTTGAAAAATACTTTAAAACCAACTATTTATGATACTCCCATAACTGACGCTTGTCAAGATGCAATGATGTAAAAATACCATCTTCCATTTTCAAGACTTGTATTAAGGAGAAAATAGTGGTATATTAATGTATTAATGGAGGCCGAAAATCTCCAATTATATTGACATAAGCACTTGTTAATAGTATACTTATTATTTTAGGACACAAAGCAATGCCGACCTACGAATACCAATGCGCAAAATGCAGCCACCGGTTTGAAAAACTCCAGTCAATCAAAGACCTGCCGCTGAAATCCTGCCCGGTGTGCAGCGGCCCGGTGGAGCGCCTTTTCAGCATGGGGTCAGGATTTATTTTTAAAGGGGCCGGGTTCTATGCCACGGAATACCGCAGTTCCGATTACCAGAAAAGCGCCCAGGCCGATTCCGATAAAATAGCCGCCATACCTGCACCGGCGCCTTCCCCAGCCGTCAATAAAAGCTCTGAAGGAGATAAAAAATGAAACAGATCAAATTATTTCTTTTGGTTTCTATGTTCCTGGCCTCACTGGCCGCAGCCCAGACCGGCCCGTTGGATTTCAGCGGCGTCAACAATCTGAACACCGGATTGGGGAAATTGTTCGACCCTTCCCGGTTCACCATGCAGCAAAGCTTTTCGGTGGGTTATGCCGCTTCAGGCAAGTACAGCCTGTTTTCCAACACCTACCGGAATTCCATGAATTATAAACTTTCTCAAAAGCTGGAACTAAAACTGGATCTGGCATACAGCTATATGCCTGCAGCCTTCAATAAATCGGTTTATCAACTGAACAACCGCAGCCAGGGTATGTTCCAGCCATCGTTCGGGCTTAAGTACCAGCCATCCCGGAATTTCGTCATTCAGTTCGAATACAATAATCCGGGGAATTACGGGTCAAATTACCTGTTGCAGCGCTGAGATCGTCCGGTGCCGGTTTAGGCCATTCGGGCCTCAATAAAAAACAAACCCTAAACAATAGCATTAGGAGAAAATATAGCATTTTAAGTAGGCGCATACTTTTTGACAGCTTTGCGGCAACCTATTATCAATGCTATTGCAGGGGAGATGTTATGATCAAACCAACCGCTATACTTTTCACCATCGCGTTACTCGCCATCACAACCGCTTCGGCTGAGACTGCCGGCAATACAGCGCTGTCATTCTTAAAGATCGGGGCCGGAGCCAGGGCGGCCGGAATGGCCGATGCCGGTATCGCCGTGGTCACGGATGCCTCGGCTTGTTACTGGAACCCCGCCCGGCTGACGGACATTCCCACCAAGCACAGCCTGCATTTTCAGCATAACCAGTGGATAGCCGAGACATCGGTGGATGAGATCTATTACGCCTACAGTTTCGGCCGCCACCGGCTGGGGGCCGCGGTCCGGATGCTGTCCATCGGCGATATCCCCTTGAGGGAGGAACTGCCGTCCGAGGATCCCATAGCCCAGTACCAGGCCTATGATCTTTTTGCCGGTCTCTCCTACGCTTTTTCACCAGTTCCGGAACTGGCCCTGGGGCTTTCCTACCGGAGGCTCTACGAAAAAATTTATCTGGACACTGGTTACGGTTACAATCTGCAGGCGGGCATTGACATCAAGATCAAGAAATTGGGTTTGGACCTGGCCGGCACCATAGACAATTTGGGTCCGCGTTTCAAACTCGTCAAAGTACTCTACAAGCAACCCACCACCTTCAAGGTCGGCGCCGGGTACAGCCCGGATAAGATTGTATTCAACGGACGGACCCTGCTGGCGTTAGATGCGGTCAAAGCCATAGACGCCGATTGGCAGATCCGGACCGGGCTGGAATATCTCTGGCGGGACCAGGCGGCCTTAAGGCTGGGGTACAAGACCGGCCATTCCAGCGAAAGTTTCAGCGCCGGGCTGGGACTTAAGTGGCGGGGCCATTCCTTCGATTATGCCTTTGTGCCCCACGATTATGATCTGGGCACCAGCCACAGGTTCTCTCTGGGCCTGGGATTTTGAAAGTCCCGGCAGCCATGATGGCCCTGGCCATCCTGTTGCTGGCCGGGGTTGGAAACCTTCAGGGGCAGGGAACTGAAGAAGAGTTGCACCATGACCGCTGGTTGGCCCGGGACAAGGTTTCCCATCTGGCGTTGAGCGCCGCCCTGGCGGGTTTCAGTTATCACCTGCTGCGCTACGAACAGCGGGAAACAGGAGCAGCATCCAGGAACCTGGCGGCGGGAATAAGCCTGGGCTGGGGGCTGGCCAAGGAAACCCGCGATGCTTCCCGCCCCGGCAATCATTTTTGTTTCCGGGATCTGGCAGCCGACCTGCTGGGGGCGGGTCTGGGAATACTAATCTTCACCATCAAATAAAAAATAATCTGGCAGCAATGGGACTAGAAGGCAATTTAAAAGATTTTGATCTGGCCGACATCCTGCAGCTTATCAGCCTGGGCAAGAAGACCGGGGTTTTGAACGTGTCCACCGAAAGCGACAAGGGGGCTATATTCTTTGAGGAAGGCACCGGAGTGTTCGCCTCGGCCGGCGACATTCTGGGAGACAGCGCAATTACCAGGATCCTGCGCTGGCGCAAGGGCTCGTTCATCTTCAAGCCCGACGAGACGGTGGACCACCATAATGTCCAGGCCCCCATCATGCACCTGGTGCTGGAGGCGGCCCGTCAGATAGACGAATGGGATGACATCCAGAAACTGATCCCCTCGCTGGATATGATCCTGACCATCGAGGAAAAGCCTCCGGCCGGCACCGAGGACATCCAGCTGCAGCCCCTGGAATGGAAGGTACTGGCCACGGTGGACGGCTCCCGGCCCATTACCCAGATCATCAAAGATTCCCATTTGGGCGACTTTGAAACCTGCAAGGTTCTCTACGGACTGTTGTCTTCGGGCCTGATCAAAGTATTGCCGGCCGTAAAATCGGCCCCGTCCGAGGAAAAACCCCTGCCACCGGCTCCACCCTCTCCTGCGCCAGTGCCCAAGCCGGTTCCTGCCGGAATCCCTAAACCCGAACCGGAAAAGAAAGGGGTCTTGGGGGGGTTGTTCGGCAAAAAGAAATAACACCGAAGAAATATTTTAGTCTTCGGTGTTTTGCCGTTTAACCGGGGATGGTTTTCCATTAACAATAAGATCAATCGAATTACGATCGGTGCCGAATGAAAACCGCAAAAAATCAGATGCTGATACTGGCAGGTATTTTAGCCCTGCTGTCCATTCCTCCGGCCTGGGCCCAGAAACTATCCCCGTCCCTGCAGCAGGCCATAATCCGGGGCGCCAAGGGAACAGAATATGTCTGCTGGGTAAAGCTGGCCGACAAAGCCGGAGGGAGCGACAAGAACATCCTCGATAAAAGATCCATGGACCGCCGCCAAAAAGTTGGCCGGGCCTTAAGTTATGGCGATCTGCCGGTGTCGGAAAAATACATTGCGGCCATCAAAAAATCAGGTGCCAAGCTGAGGGTGGCAAGCCCCTGGCTGAACGCCGTAAGCATTTCGGCCAGCGCCGACCAGATCGCCCAGCTTGCCCAGCTTTCGTATGTCACCCGACTTGACCTGGTGGCCCGGTTTAAGGCCGAAGACGAATTTAAAACAGCCAAGCCGGTCAGTTCAAAAACACTGCCCGCGCTGGATTATAATTATTCCGAAGCCCAGATAAAACTGTTAAACATAGACCAGCTACACGCCAAGGGCTACAGCGGCAGCGGCGTTCGCATCCTGATCATAGACACCGGCTTTGACCGCCAGCATGAAGCGCTGGTAAGGACCAGCATAGTGGCTGAACGGGATTTTCAGAGGACGGTCCCTGCGCGTGACCAGTACGGCGACACCTTGTCATATCACAGACCGGACAGCATAACTTCCTTTGAGTTTGAGCAGGATACCTCCAGGCTGCAGACCCAACACGGCACAGCCATGCTCTCCATCGCCGGAGGCTATAAGAGCGGATCCCTGATCGGTAGCGCGTATAATGCCGACTTTGTGCTGGCCAAAACCGAGAGGCTGACCGGAGGTGATTTTTCCCTGGAAGAGGACTGGTTTGTGGCTGCTTTGCAATGGGGCGACAGTCTGGGAGTGGATATTGCCACCAGTTCCCTGGGTTACAGGCAGTGGGCCGACACCACGGTCAGAGCCTCCTATACCTACAGCCAGATGAACGGCGATGTGGCCTTATGCAGTCAGGCCGCCGACAGCGCGGTCTCCCGGGGAATAGTAGTGCTGAACTCCAACGGCAACGTCAGCAACAACACCAGACCGGACACCTGCATAGTGGTCCCGGCCGACGGGGACAGCGTCATAGCGGTGGGCGGGGTCTGGCCAGGTACCGGATTGTGGGCCAATCCTTCGATTGGAAGCGGGGCCTCCACCGGTCCGGCGGCCGACAGTCTGGTAATGCCCGGCGGCACCACCATGATCCGCAGGATAAAACCCGATGTAGCTGCAGCCTGGCAGACAGCCTTTGCTGATAATATGGACACAGTAAATTACAGCCGGATAATGAACGGAACCGGCACCTCGGGAGCAGCAGCGCTTACCGCAGGCCTGTGCGCCCTGTTGCTGGAATCTCACCCAACCTGGGGGCCCAAACAGGTGATGGACGCCCTGAAATACAGCGGCAGCAACCGCTATACCGTGGAAACTTATCTGGCCCACCCCGAAAGCATCGGAACCGACCAGAGCCAGTTTGCCGCTATCGCGTCAGGCCACCGTTACTATATTGACAACTCCGGAACGGTGTTGGACCTGTATGATACCTATCGCGTCGGCTGGGGTATTCCGGATGGGCTGGCGGCGCTGAATTACACCGCGCCCGAAGTGGTGCTGCCGGAGAGCGACCAGCTGCTGGATCCCTATCCCAATCCCGCCAAACCGGGCGTTGCCGGAATCTACCTGCCGTATTTTCTGGCCCGGGATTCCTACAACGTTAGCATCCGGGTCTACACCCTGGATGGCAGGATGCTGAGGCAGCTGGATTATGGCACCCAGCTGGCCGGGGAATATCCGGGCCAGCGCCAGCCCCGCCAGTCATCGCTGCCGGTAAGCGGCGGCCGCCCAGGGGGGTACTGGGATCTGAAGGACGACAAGGGCCAGCCTGCGCCTTCGGGGCTTTACCTGGTGATACTCTCCACAGGGTGGAACCAGTCGGTCAAGAAAGTGGTGGTGGTCCGGTAATCCTGTTTTGAAATGCCAAAGAAACAGAAGCCTTTAGCTTATAGCTGAAGGCTTTCTTTTAACTGAAGTCCAGCAAACAACGCGATGAAAAAAGAAATACACATACAATCGGCCGCCGAAAATAATCTCAAAGGCATCTCCCTGCGCATACCGCATCACCGGCTGGTGGTGGTCACCGGAGTTTCCGGCAGCGGGAAATCCTCCCTGGTCTACGGCGTCATCGGACGGGAGGGCCAGAGGCTGTTTTTGGAGAACTTCCTGGAGGGCCATCCCCTGGCCGGGAAAAAGCTGAGGCGGCCTCAGGGCTCGGTTTCCGGCTTGTACCCGGTGCTGACCGTCAACCAGAGGGCGGTCTTCCGCAGCCCCCGTTCCACGGTGGGGACCATGACAGAACTGTACGATTATTTAAGGCTGCTGTTTGCCCGGCTGGGGACCAGCCACCAGACCCTGTCAAGACAGGACCGCAGCCTGTTCTCCTTTAACACGCCAGCCGGGCAATGCCCGGCCTGCCAAGGATTGGGGGTGGCAGACCGCATCGATCCTGAGCTGCTGATCTCTGACAAGACCAAGACCCTGCGCCAGGGAGCGCTGGCCCTGACCACGCCCAACGGTTACATCATCTACTCCCAAGTCACCATGGAGGTGCTGGACCAGGTCTGCCGGTCCGAGGGCTTTTCCGCCGACATCCCCTGGCAGGATCTGACCGGCGGACAGCAGAAGATAGTGCTCTTCGGCTCGGACAAGCTGCTGATCCCGTTCGGCAAACACCCGCTGGAGTCCCGGATGAAATGGAGCGGCATCACCGCCCGGCCCCGCCAGGAGGGCCATTACAAGGGGATCATTCCGGTGATGGAGGAGATCCTGAAGCGAGACCGCAACCCCAACATCCTGCGTTTCGCCCGTTCCTTTTCCTGCCCGGCCTGCCGCGGGAAGAGGTTAAATCCGGAGGCTCTGTCCGTAAGCCTTTGGGGAATGGACATCGCCGGTTTTGCGGCCATGAGCATCAGGCAGCTGGCGGAATATTTTGAGCGGCTTGAACCCGGGCCGTCCCAGTCGGCGGTGGCGGCCCCGGTGCGGGAGCTGGTGCTCCGGCGCTGCGGCCTTCTGGCGGAACTGGGACTGGCTTATCTTACGGTGGACCGGGGGTCCGCCACCCTCTCGGGCGGCGAGGCCCAGCGCATCAAGCTGGCCAACCAGGCGGCCGCGGGCCTGCGCAACGTGCTCTATGTGCTGGACGAGCCCAGCGCCGGACTGCATCCGGCCGACCACGCAAGGCTGCTGGGGGTGGTGCGAACCCTGGTGGACAACGGCAACAGCGTGATAGCGGTGGAACACGACGAGCAGACCATCCGGGCCGCTGACTGGATCATCGACCTGGGGCCGGGGCCGGGGCTGGCCGGCGGGGAGCTGCTGTTCAACGGGCCCTGCCAGGATTTCATAAAGGCAAATCTGCCGGCCAGCCGCACCTGGTCCTGCCTGAAGGGAATAGAATCTTTCGATCATCATGTTCAACCGGCCGACGGCGGGGAGTTCTTTGGGATGGATAAAGCGGCCAGGAACAATCTGAAGGGGTTTGAGGCCCGGTTCAAGTCGGGGCGCTTCAATGTGGTCACCGGAGTGTCCGGCAGCGGCAAGTCCTCGCTGGCCGAGGACCTGCTGGAGACCTTGGCCGGGCAAAAAGCCGGCGGCCCGGACATCTTCAAGCGGATCATACACGTAGACCAGTCTCCGATAGGCCGCACCCCCAACAGCAATCCGGCCACTTACACCGGGATGTCCGACCACATCCGGGACCTGTTCTCCTCGCTGCCGGAATCAAGGCGCCGGGGTTACGCCAAGGGGCAGTTCTCCTTCGTGGTCAAAGGCGGAAGGTGCGAGGCCTGCCAGGGGGCCGGGGTGCAGGAGATCGGGATGCATTTTTTGGGAAACGTCGAGATAGTATGCGAGGCCTGCGGAGGAAAAAGGTTTTCGGACCAGACCCTGCAGGTGGCCCACCAAGGGAAAAATATCTCCGAAGTGCTGCAGATGTCGATCGATGAAGCCCATTGCTTCTTTGAGGCAGAGCCCAAGATCACAACCATCACCCGGACCTTGATAGGCCTGGGGCTGGGCTACCTGAAACTGGGACAACCCAGCAACACCCTGTCGGGAGGGGAGGCCCAGCGGGTGAAACTGGCCGCCCATCTGGCCAAACCATCAGCCGGAAAGGCGCTGTATATATTAGATGAGCCCACCACCGGCCTGCACCTGGCGGATGTCAAAGTTTTGGCCGCAGCCCTGAGGGGCTTGACGGACAAGGGCCACACCGTGCTGGCCATAGAACACCATCCCGATTTCATCCTTTCGGCCGACTGGGTATTAGACCTGGGCCCTGGCAGCGGGGAAGAGGGAGGGGAACTGATCTATTCCGGCCCGGTGTCGGGGCTGGCCGGATGCCGGGAGAGCATCACCGGGCGGGAATTGAAAAGACATCTCGCCAGGCCGCCTCTTTCCTCCGCCTCCCGCGAACCGGAAAGAACAACCGTCCTGCCGGATGAGATGAGGCTGCGGGGCGTTACCACCAATAACCTCAAGTCTGTTGACCTGACCGTTCCGCTGGGACAGATCACCGCGGTCACCGGCGTCTCGGGCAGCGGAAAATCGTCGCTGGTGTTCGATACTTTTTACGCCGAAAGCCAGCGCCGTTTCAACGAGGGACTTTCCCCCGCCATCCGCCAGCTGATGGGCAAGACCGGCGACGCCCGGATGGAAACGGCCTCCGGCCTGACGCCCTCGATCGCGGTCCGGCGCAGACGGGCGGCCTCCAACCCGCGTTCCACCGTCGGCACCTACACCGGACTGCATGACCTGCTGCGCCTGCTGTACAGCCGGGCCGGCGGGACGGCATTGCTTTCTTCGGCATTTTCGTTCAATCACGAGGAAGGCGCCTGCCAGGAGTGCCGGGGTCTGGGCACCATCACGGCCTGCGATCCGGAGCGGCTGGTCACGAACCCTGCGCTGCCGCTGACCGCCGGCGCCATGGACGGCACCAAGACCGGAAAATTCTACGGCGAGCCCGGCGGCCAGCATACCGCCGCCCTGCGGGCTGCCGGCCGGGCCTTGAATATCGACTTTGATGCACCCTGGAACGCCCTCTCCGCCGAGGCCCGCAGCATCGCAATGCACGGGCTTCCCGTCCGGGAATTGGAGGTCAAATGGAATTACCAGCGGGGCAGGCGCACCGGGGTGCACCATTTCAAGGGCCTTTGGAAGGGATTCGCCGGCCTGGTGGACATCGAGTACCAGCGCAAGCACGCCGACCGCCGGGGCGCAGCCATGCTGGGTTTGATGTCGCAGCAAACCTGTCCGGCCTGCGCGGGCAAGCGCCTGAAGGCGGAGCCGCTGGCGGTGAAACTGGCGGGCCGGGACATCGCTGAAATGACCGCCCTGCCCATTGACAGCCTGCTCCGGATGTTCTGCCAAGAATTGCCCGCCCTTCCCCCTTTTCTCCAGCCAAAGGAAAAAGGGATCCTGAATTCCATCGGCGGAGAGATCATCGCCAGGCTGCGGCCGATGGCCGGGGCCGGCCTGGGCTATATCGCGGCCGACCGCCTGGTTTCGACCCTGTCCGGAGGGGAGTTTCAGCGGCTGCAGCTGTCGTCGCAGATCCGCTCCGGCTTGACAGGCGTTACCTACGTGCTGGACGAACCGTCGTTCGGGCTCCATCCGGCGGACGCCGCCCGCATTTCCGGTTTGGTTACGGGTCTTAAGGATGACGGCAACACCATCCTGCTGGTGGAGCAGTCGAAAGCGATGCTGGCGGTCTCCGACCAGGTGATCGAGCTGGGGCCGGCGGCGGGCCGGGAGGGCGGACGGATCGTGTTCCAGGGCGGCCCCGAACTGCTTGAGGCCTTCCGCGGCAAGGCTCCTTCAGTTCAGCGCACCGCCCGCGGGCTGCTGCCGGGACTGAAGATCACCGGAGCCTGCGCCAACAACCTGGACAATGTCTGTCTGAATATTCCCTCCGGCGGGATGATCGCGGTGACCGGGGTCAGCGGCAGCGGAAAGACCAGCCTGATCTCGGATGTTCTGTGGCGATCATATTCTGAGAAACAGCCGGTGAATTGCAAGCACATCGAATGGGGCCGGCAGTTTGACCAGCTGGTGATGGTGGAGCAGGATGCCCCGCCCCAGCCCCAAACGTCCGTCCCGGCGGCCTTTTTAGGAATCTTCGATGCGTTCAGGAGCCTTTTTGCCGGCAGCAATATGGCCAAGGAGGCGGGGCTCAAGGCCAGCCATTTTTCGTTCCTTTCCAGGGACGGCCGGTGCCCGGAGTGCGGCGGGGCGGGATCGATTCCGGTGTCGCTGGATTACTGGGCCGATGCCCGGGTGACATGTCACAGCTGCCGCGGGCAGCGCTATCTGCCGGAGATCCTGAATATCCGCATCGGCGGGCTGTCAATAGCTGACATCCTGGGGCAGTCACTTTCCTCGGCGCGGGAGTTTGCCTCAGGGCAGATCGCCTCCAAAGAACGGGCCGGACTGTTGCAGACGCTGGATCTGGCCGTAAAGGCGGGGCTGGGCTATCTGCCGCTGGGACAGCCGCTGTCCACCCTTTCCACCGGGGAAATGCAGAGGTTAAAGCTGGCTGCCGGCCTGGCTGGGGCCTCTTCCCGGCGCTGCCTGTTTCTGCTGGACGAGCCGACCGGAGGGCTCCATCCCAGGGACATTGCCGGACTGCTGAAATTGTTTGATGAACTGACTGCAGCCGGAGGAACGGTGCTCTGCATCACCCACGAGCCGATGGTGGTAAGCTGCGCCGACTGGCTGATAGGGCTGGGCCCGGGGGCGGGGAAGAGCGGGGGAAAGGTTGTGTATGCCGGAAAGCCGCAGGATAAAGCAGATTGATTCACAAAAGGGAGTGATATTATTTGTTCCGGTTCAAAGTAAATAGTTTATGACATTTACGGGATAAAATCTAATGAAAAAGCCCACCGGCGCAGTGCCGATGGGCTTTGGGGTTTTAAAGAGTATACTGATATAAATCTGGCTCCCAGGGTTGGTGCCACAGAGCTTGCTTTTTGTTGGTTGAAGCCAGGATGGAGGTGCGGCGGACGGCCAAGGTCCCCGCAAAAATCATAGATCACATAAGGGAGTTGGAGCATTCTATATAGTTTGGTAAATCAGACAGTTGTTCGATCGTATTAATCAGCCAATTATTGTATTTTGCTTGACAACTATAATAATAGTGCTATAATCCAACATATTTAAGCCTGTCTCACAAAGAGAGGCCTTATTGCCATGCCCCCGTTAGTTGTAGCACTGCAAAAGTTACCATTATTTCACTAAATAATGGATTGGCCGTTCATTTAATCAATTTGTGCCATGTGTGTAACTGGTGATATGGCCTAATAGCCAATGTTCCGGTCCGAACCTTTCATTTATCACAGATCCAATGAAAAAAGAATCCCATATCAGAAAACATGAGGTGTCCAGACCACTGGTGAAAAAAAAGCCAGGGGAGAGAGGCGGTACGGCCATTCGAAAAGGACACAAGCGGCGGGCCGGACCCGTTCTTGAAACCCTGCATAATGGCGAAAAGCTGTATCGGACACTATTGGAGATGTCACCTGATGCGGTCTATCTTAGTCAGAAAGGAATAATCATCGAGGCCAACCAAGCGGCGGCGGTGTTGTTCGGACTGAAAGACCCGGGCCAGCTGGCCGGTCGGCCGCTGATGGATTTCGCCCATCCCGACTCCCGGCCCTTGATAGGCGAACGCGAAAAAATACTTTTTTCCGGGGAATCCGAGATCCCGATGGCAGAGGAGAAGCTGGTCCACCCCGATGGAAGCATCATCCATGTCGAGGTAAAATCCCGCTCCTTTCTCCACCGCGGCCAGCTTCTGGTGCAAAGCGTGGCCCGGGACATCACCGATCGCAGGAAGGTGGAGCAGGAACTGGTCCGGTTCAAGCGGCAGATGGAATACATGCTGGGTGCAACCAGGACGGCGGTAGCGGTCATCAACTCAGAACTGGATATCACCTACCTGAGTCCCAGTTGGGAAAGTAAGTTCGGTCCGGTTTCTGGGCAGAAATGCCACCAGTATTTTGAGAGAAAGGAAAGGCCATGCCGGCCGTGTCGGATAATGGCCGCCATCGAGAGTGGGAAGACCGTGGTGATCGAGGAGCCGCAGGCCGGGGACCCCGGTCGGATCGTCCAAGTGCACATAGTCCCGTTCCAGGACGAATCCGGCCAGTGGATGGCTGCCGAGTTCACAATCGACATCACCGACCTCAAGCAGGTCCAGACCGAATTGGCCCGGCGCCAGTTGGAGCTTTTGACACTACTGGACAACATCCCGGCCGGAGTGTTCTTCAAGGACAGCCGGGGCCGTTACATACTGGCCAACCGCAATTTCTGCCAGACAGCCGGGATCGCCCAGGAAAAACTTCCGGGCAGGACCGATGAGGACATCTTTCCCAAGGAGACCGCACGGCGTAACCGCGAGAACGAAGCCTGGGTGCTTTCCTGCGACCATCCGCAGTTGCTGGGCGAGAGCGAGGCGGTCCAGGACGGGCGGCAGGTTACCCTGGAGATGATGATGGTCCCGGTACGGGACGAGCGGGGCGTGGCCCAGGGTATCATAGGCATCCAATACAATATCACTGAGCGCAAGCAGGCAGAGGAGCAGGTCCGGATGTCGGCCCTGCAATGGCAGACGACATTCGACGCCATGAACGAGGGCATCGCCCTGGTCGACGACCTGGGCGTGGTCCAGCGCTGCAACCGGGCCCTGGCAAAGATCCTGGGCCGCCCCGAGGGCGAGATCGCGGGGGCACTGTCACGGGAACTGCTCTCTGAAGGAGAGGTCCAGGCCGGGCCGAATTCTATGGATGACCTGCCGGCAGGGCGGGAACGGGTACGCCGGGAGATCAGGTTCGGTGAGAGATGGCTGAGCCTGACCATAGATCCCATCCTGGACCGGGAAGGCGAGCCGGCCGGTTCGGTTTTCATCCTCAGGGACGTCACCGAGGTCCGTCAGGCCCAGGAGACCACCAGGCTGATGGTGCAGGCCATCGAGCAGATGGAGGAGGGAGTGATGATCTACGACACCTCCGACCGGATTGTCTATGTCAATCCGGCGATGGAAAGGATCACCGGTTATGCCCGGGATGAGATGATCGGCCGGAGCGAGGTCGTTCCCCAACAGCACCTGACCCCGGAATTTCTGGAGTACTGGCGAAAGGTCTGGGAGCAGGTGGCGGCCAACCGTTTCTGGCGGGGATCCAAGCGCTCTGTCCGCAAGGATGGAACTGCCTACGAACAGGAGCTGGTGGCCTCGGTGGTCAGGAATCAGAACTCAGAAATCATCAGCTATCTGGTGGTGGTCCGGGATGTCACCGAGCAGAAGAGGCTGGTGACCATAGCCGAGGCGGTCAACAACATGAACAACATCGGCGTCATCTTCTCCGGGGTCCGCCACGAGCTGGGGAACCCGGTCAACTCTATCAAAACCGCCACCAGCATTCTCCGGGATGGCTTCGACACAATGAAAGACGGAGCCAAACGGGAGTACCTGGAGCGGATAATCTCAGATGTGCAACGGCTGGAGGCCCTGCTGAAAGTGCTGCACAGCTTCAGCATGTTCGAGGACCTGTCGCTGGGGCCGGTGGAGCTGTGCGCCTTCATCCGCGACCTGATGCCCACGGTGGAGCCGGACTTCGAAAAGGCCGGCATCAGGTTCGATTACCAATTCCCGGGGAACGCCTGTCCGGTGCTGGCCGACCGCCGGGCCCTGTACCAAATAGTAGTCAACCTGCTGACCAACGCTTTCAATGCCCTGCGGGGGCGGGAAAATCCCGGCATCAGTATCCGGGTGGTCTGCGGGAGCGAGGCCCACCGGATAGAATTGGAGGACAACGGGACCGGTATGTCGGACGAGGTCAAGGACAACATTTTCAAACCATTCTATACCAACAGGCCGGGCGGCACCGGACTGGGCATGGTGATCTGCCAGAAGCTGGTGCTGGCCATGAAAGGGTACATAGAGGTAGAGAGCGTCCAGGGCCGGGGAACAAGGGTCTCGGTAACTTTGCCCCGGGCCGGGAGCACCGAAGCAACCGAAGATAAAGGATGAGCCGAAAATGTCCCAGCTGAGCGTTTTGATCATCGACGACGACCGGAATTTCTCGCTGTCGATCCGCGACTACCTGTCGGGCAGGAACTACAAGGTAGAGGTGGCCAACACTGGAAGCGAGGGGCTGAGGTTGGCCCGGGAGCAGTGGTTCCACCTAGCCCTGCTGGACGAGAACCTGCCCGACGCCAAGGGCCACCTTCTTTGCTCCGAGCTCTTAAAGTGCAACGCCGACCTCAAGATAGTCTTCATTACCGCCCATCCCAGCTTCAACCACGCCCTGCAGGCCATCAGGGCCGGGGCCTTCGACTACCTGTCAAAGCCCTTCGAGCTGGGGGAACTAGACCTGTCGCTGGCCAACGCCGCCCGCACCCTGGAGCTGGAGCAGGAGGCCGATATCGGCCGTTATGCCGCCTCCCGGGACCAACTTGGCAACCAATTGGTCTGGGCTTCACCGGCCATGGCCAAGCTTAAGGGCGAGGCCGAGATGATCACCGACAGCGGATCCCCTGTGATGATCACCGGCGAGACCGGGACCGGCAAGAACCTGCTGGCCCGGCACATTCACCAGCGAAGCAGCCGGCACGACGGGCCGTTCATAGTAATCAATTGCTCGGCCATACCTGAGAACCTGGCCGAGGCTGAACTGTTCGGCCACGAGAAGGGGGCTTTTACCGGGGCCGTGCGCACCAAGAAGGGGGTGTTCGAACTGGCCAGCGGCGGCACCCTGGTCCTGGACGAGATCGGCGACATGCCACTCTTGTTGCAGACCCGGCTTCTAACGGTGCTTGATAGCAGCGTCATCCGCAGGGTGGGCGGAGAGGTTACCATCCCAATCGACATCAGGTTGATGGCTACCACCAATGCCGATCTGGAACAGGCCGTGGCCGCCAAGCGATTTCGCGCAGATCTGTATTACCGGCTGTCAGTCATCCGCTTCCTGGTACCGCCGCTCCGCAAGAGGGCGGAAGACATACCTTTGCTGGTGGGACATTTCCTAAAAAGCTTCAACCGCGGGGACACTACTGTCGACCTGTCGGAATGGGAGGCCTTGGTCAGTTACGATTGGCCAGGCAACATACGCGAGCTCCGCAACATCATAGAGCGGTCACTGTTGCTGCACCGGGACGGCCGGTTCCGGCCATCGGAGCTGATAGCTTTGAACGGGCAGAACGAACCAGGTCCGGAGCAGGCGAGCGTCAAATCGGATGGAGAACTAAAAACGCTGGATGAGGTGGAACGGCAGTGCATAACGGCAGCATTGAAGAGATTCGGGGGCAACAAGAGCCAGGCGGCCAAGGCGCTTGGAATATCACTTTCAACCTTGAAACGCAAGGTCAACGAGACATAAATAGCTCCAGAATATCAACCCCCGGAAGAAGACTTCCGGGGGTTTTTCGTTCCCAAATGGATGGGTCAAAATGAACCGGACCGGGTCATTTTGGCCAAAATAGTTCTCCGGTTCCCGGGATCTTAAAAATGACGACTCCACAACTGCAGCAAGAACAATGAGTAACAGAAACAGTGTTTTTTATCGTTTTATGGCACAGCTTTTGCTTTCTATTTAGAAGTGAAGACATGGCAATGACCAGAAAAGAAATAAATATTGCTGCAACCTGCAGAAACATCAAAGTGGAGGTAGAACGATGAAGAACAAAGACATACCAAAAAAGAGCAAATCTGTTGAGTTGGCTTCGCAATATGTCATCGCTTCCCAGTTCTTGTACAGCATTTGAACCGATTGGGATATCCTAAAAAGAAAAAATCAAACCATCAAAATAAGGAATACTTCAATGAAAACGGTACTTCTCTCAATACTCATTGCTGCCCTGTTCGCGGGCACGATCTTCGGCGCCCCCGCCGCTATCCGGACCCCAGAAGATCCCAGAGGCTACGATGCCCATAACTGTTTCAGGGTGCCGCCTTTCTGGCGGATGGCGAGCCAGATCACCGGGGATCTGGACCTCCAGGCCAAGAGCGCATTTTGGCTGGGCAACTATAAACTGGCTGTCGAACTTTTCCAGAGGCTGTTGAAATCGGGCTGCAAGGATTGTTATAATATTTACAACCTGGCCTGTTGCTACGGTCAACTGGGAGATGCCGAAGAGGCTGCCCGGTATCTGAGGCTGTCGGTGGAAAGAGGCTTCAGCAACATTGAACATATCAGGAACGATCCCGATTTTCAGAAGGTCAGAGAATCACCATATTTTCAGATGACGATTGACTGGATAGGGAAAGAGCTAAGCCGGAAGAATGGCGAATGAATCAGGCATGGGGCTGTGATATATCTGAACGACAAGATTCGGAGGTTGGGGGACTTGGCCTGTGGAATATGGTTTATATGCCCTCGTTGCCAGGCAGCCAAGTTCCCCAGGCCAGTCCGGTCGAGGGATGAAGATGATCAGTTACCCGTTAAAGTGGCAGCCTCAGGGCTGCTTTTTTAAAGGCGGGATAAAAGAAAGAAAGGAAGATAGATGAATATTGTAATATCTGAAGAAGTTAAGAAAGCAACGGCAAATTGCAGGAAAAAGTTCTGTTGTTTATCCGGTGATCGCGAAAAGATATGTGAAGTTAAAGAATGCATTAATAATGTAGTTTATTTTATCGCCTCCAGAAAAGGCGGCGATTGTCCATATAAAATGTCTTTTGGCAATGGTTATGTATGTAACTGCCCAGTCCGAAAAGATCTTTATAGAAAATATAAAATATAGTTGAAGCGCTCCGCCAGTATCCCGGCGTAAATGTTACTCTAACGAAAAAACCCATAAGCAAGGGCCTATGGGTTTTAGTATTTTGGCGGGTCTATTATTGCAAATCATGGCTCCCCGGATTGGTGTCACAAAGCATGCTTTTATGGGATAAGACCAGAACAGAGATGAAGCGGGTGGCCAAGGGCCATACCAAGCTATCTCTTGCAATCAATAGATAGGCAGCCTTCAGTATCTCGAAATTTGGGACCTAATAGGTCAGCGGCTAAATCATATCGGCATATTAGTTGATAAAATAACTTGCTTTTCAATGCGCTTTCATTGTATCCTTTACTTGTAAAACACAATATTTTATGAAGTTGAAACGAACATACAATCAAAAAGCATTTACCCGCCTACGCAGTTGGCTATTAGAAATACCCTTTACTGAATGTGCGAGGCGGATTGTCCATCGGAGCTATAGTATAGGCGGGTACGCTTCGGCGGGTTTCGCTCGTCGTAAGCAGGGAGCTGTTGCCAATGTTTTTACTGTGGTGGGCTTCACCATGGTGGAAATGCTGGTGGCGGTAACAATAATTGCCATATTGATACTGCCTTTGGCCGGGTTTTTGTCGGGTCATCTTAAGCGCGATGAGAGAACGATCGAAACCAGGCTGGCTTTAAGCGTGGCCCGGCAGACCATGGACCGGCTGTTGGCGGCGGAAGTCTCCCCTTACAATATTAAGGATGATTCCTTGGCCGTAAATGTCAATGGAAAACAGTGGGTGGTGGTGATTGATCCCATTGACGGACATGAACTGGGAGAGCCGGCCAACGGCACCGATCCCCTGGAGATAAGGGTCAGGGTATATTCCCTGAACAATAAAAGGCTTATGGCCCGGCTGACCGCTTTGAAAGGCCAGTGATGACGAGTTCCCGGCAAAAAGGATTTTCGCTGATAGAACTGATGCAGACTCTGGTCATCTTCAGTTTAGTGATGGCCATGGTCTTCGGTTTGTTCGTGAAGATCAAGCGGACCATGGACCAGCGGGAGCGCCGGTACGAGCTGTTCAATGCATCCCAGAAAATGGCGGCCGAGGTCGAATCGGCGCTTAAAAACGCTTCCGGCTGGAGCTGGGGCAAGCCCAATGGCATCTGTTTCACCGGCAGCGATGACGACACAGTCAAGATCGTCTGGCAGGCCAGGGACAGCATGCTTTATTGGAATGATAAAAAATGCTTTGAAGGAAACGCCAGGGTAACGGGTTTTCAGCTCAGCTTTGCGCCGGGCCCGGATTCGCTCGGTCTGTATACAGCCCGGGAATGGTTCGAAGAATTGGACGACGACCGCAGCGGCGTGCTTTGGGGCCGGGAACTGAACCGGGTAAAATGGATCAAACTGGAGATGACCGTGGCAAAAGACGCTCAGCAATTTAAAGTTGAACGGGATTTCCGGGCGCCGCCTCCTTTGATCGATAACACGGATTATATTGAACCATGAAAAATCTTGGGATCATAATTAGTTTGTTCATTAGCGCCATGGCTTATGGCCAGGTGTACACCAGTACTATGGAAGACGGCCTGGTGCTTTCCAATATTCCCAGGGCAAACTTTGCCTGCGTCAGGCAGCTTAAAAAGAACAACCGGGCCTTGTACCAGAATCTGATAAATGCCGCCTCGGTAAAATATTCCCTGGACCCCAAGGTGCTGGAGGCGGTGATAGACGCCGAGTCACAGTACAACCCCAGGGCGCTCTCCTGCAAGGGGGCCCAGGGTTTGATGCAGTTGATGCCCCAGACGGCCTGGCAGTTGGGGGTAAGCAACCCTTTTGATCCGGAGCAGAACATAGACGCCGGGGCCAGGTATTTGAAGCAGATGCTGGACAAGTTTGGGGCTTTAGAGCTGGCATTGGCGGCTTATAACGCCGGGCCTGGGGCGGTGGAGAAGCATGGCGGTATTCCGCCGTACCAGGAAACTAAAGAATATGTGAAAAAGATATGCTCCAGGGTTTCAAAAACAAGGCAGGAAAGTGATGTTGTTAAAAATGGCCAGGTGAGTGGGATACAGCAAAAGGTTGTGAAAAAGGTAAAGGTAAAAAAAGATAAAACAGGGACTATTATTATTACTAATTAAGTGATCATTACTTTAATATATATACAGGTCATTATGTTAGGATAGGGTATTACTAATTGATGCACAAAAGCCCCGCTTTACAGCGGGGCTTTTGTTGCTTCTAACAAGTAATATGTTTACTTTATCCTCTCAACCATCTTCTTTCCCAGCTTCTCGGCCGCACCATTAGCCATATCCTGAACGTCCCCGTTCTGTTTAACCTTCACCACATCCATTCCGCAAAGCTCGCCGTTGCTGCCCCACAGTATCTTGCCCATCAGCTCCAGTTTGTGCTTTTTGAACTCTATATCCCCCTCGCGGTAATCAGTTATCAGGCCGGTTATTATGTAATCGGCCTTCAGCTTTTGGGCCAAAAGCACCAGTTGTTCCCGGCCGGCCGAGTCGGGCCGGGCTACTCCTAGCTCGGCTATGGCCGTGCCGGTCTCGCCGCCGTCCACCACTTGGCATTTACCGGAATTAAGCAGGTAAAAGCGCATCCGCTCGGCTATGTTTTTGCCCAGCCTGGCCGGGGCCCCGCCGGCATTTACGAAGTCCAGCACCGCCACCCGGGGCAGGGGCTTTGTTTGCTTGGCGGCCACCGGCTTTTCCTCCGGGGGCAGGATCTTCTTCTCGGCCGGGGGCTTGGGCTTGGCGCTTTCCGGTATTTTCCGTGCGTCCGGAGTCTTTAAACCTGCGGAATCAGCGCTGGTCCTAAGAATCTGAAGGTTGCGTTCGACCGGGGGCTGGGGCTCGGTCTGCCGGGAGCTGTCCGGCAGTGTTTGGGCCAGCAGGGGCAGGCCGGCCATCAACAGGATCAAAGTAAGAAGAGATTTCTTCATGTATTTTATCTTCTATATTCAGTATTCGGCATTCAGTCTTCAGCGGAAAGTTACTCCCCGCTGGGCAAAATATGCGGCGTGATGTATATCACCAGTTCGCTCTCGTCCGAGGTACTGGCGTGCTTGGAGAACAACACTCCCAAGAAGGGGATATCGCCCAGGAAGGGGATCTTATCCCGGGTTGAAGCCGAGCTCTTCTGGATCAGCCCGCCGATGACGATGGTCTCGCCGTCCTTCAGCCGGATGGTGGTGTTTACGCTCCTGCGGCTAATTTCCGGAAGCCCCCCAGCGCTGATGCCGGAAAGGTTGGAGACGGTGGGCCGGATCTCGGTGGTGATCTCGCCCGAGGCCGCCACCCAGGGCACTATTTCCAAAGTGATGCCGGCGTCAATGGAATGCAGCTGGGTGATGGTGCCGGTGGTGGTCTGCTGGGAGGTCTGGTAATAGCGGACCCAGCCCACGTTGATGCTGGCCTGGTTGCCGTTCAGGGTCGTTATCCGGGGCCGGGCCCTCACCTTGGCTTTTCCGGCTGTTTCCAGGGCCTCGATGGTCATTAAAAAGTCAGACGGCAGCTTGCCCAGAGAGCCCAGGCTGAGCTTTCCGGTGATCTCATCCAGCAGGTCGTTCAGCTTGTCGCCGCTGTAGTACTGGTAGACCTTGGGAAAGGCCAGCCGGCTGCTGTCAGCGGTAAAATAACCGCCCTTGACCCCCAGGTTAAGCGAGGAGCGTTTGGAAAGCTCCACCACCAGGCACTCTATCATCACCTGGGGCGACACCAGGTCCAGCTGGCCTATGAACTCGCGCAGCATCTGGATCTGGTCCTCGGTGCCGGTCATCAGCAGGGCGTTCTGCTCCTTGATCACCTTGATGTTGGTCTGGGAGATGGAGGCCGGCAGCAGCCCCTGGATCCCCTCGGCCTTGATGTGCCGGAGCTTTATCAGCTCGGTCTTGGTCAGGGCCTGGGCCGCGGCCGAATTGGGGCTTTTGTCGCCCACCATAAAGATGGGCTTTTTGCCGGGATAAGACTGGTCGTCCAGTTTTTTGTAGGTGTAGTTGGTGCCCTGAAAGACCAGCTTAAGGGCATCCTCCAGCGGGATCTTGTCGAACTTGGCGTTGACGCTGCCCCGGATGTCGCCGTAGGTGACCATGTTGTACCCGGTCTGGGAGGAGATCTCCTGCATCAGGTTGCCCAGGTCGGCGTCGTTGAGGTCCATGGAGATGTTAAAGGCCGAAGGTTTGCCGGTGTCGGCGGAGGCGATGCGCTCCACGTTCACCGCCATGGATTTGCGGCGGCCGGGATCGCCCCCGGCCTTGGTCACCTCAAAAATTCCGGACCGTTTGCGCATCAGGTAGCCGTTGGCCGAAAGCAGGGAGTTGAGGCCGGTCTCCACCGGAATGTTGTGCAGCAGTCCGGACATCTCGCCCTTGACGCTCTGGTCGGTGACGATGTTGATCCGGCCCTGGGTGGATATCTCCCGCATCACTTCGTTGATGTCCTTGTTGCGCACGTCCAGGTCCAGCAGGCCGTTGTTCACCGTTATGTTCATGAAGCGGTTGGCGTCCTGCTTTTTCACATAATAGATCTGGCCCTTCTGCTCCAGGCTGAAACCGTTTGATTCCAGCATCATCTTCAGCCCTTCGGCCACCGGCACGTTGCTGAGGTGGATGGTGACATTGCCGGTGACGCTCTGGTCCACCACGATGTTTAGCTTGAACTGGGTGCCCACCGCCCGCAGGATGTCCCGGACGTCGGCGTCCTTGAAGTCCAAAGTAAGGGTCTGGGGCGGGACTGGAATGGCGTACAGCTGAAGGCTGAACGCCAGAATGGCTAGAAAAATGAACGCTTTTTTCATGTAACTCCAATTTATGGTATATGAGGGCAAGTGCATAACTATATAACAAAAGGTAATTTATTTCAAGAGAAAAGTTTACGAATAACAAAATAATAATTGACTAAGGGGAACTAATATGTTAGATTTATAGCATTGATTTTGTTTACTCTTATATATAAACAAACTATATCTGTACTTGGCATGAAGATTGAAACAGTAATATATTTAATAACACATTTAATAACTTTAGGAGTTTTGGATGAAAAGGCAATATTTATTGGTGTTTTTCATTGCGACAATAATCGCTTCTGTTCGGCCGCTATTTGTATTTGCCCAATCAGAAAGCGACACATTAAAAGCCTTTAAAGCAACTTCTGCATATGCAGGATACGAGGCTGGTGAAGACATTGATTTAACCAGCGGAGCATTGAAGTTGACGGCCGAAGACATATCACTGCCCGGCCGGGCAGGGCTTAATTTGTCCATAAAAAGATTTTATAAATCATTTGTGGATAGCAGGGATTTCGAAGGTCCATTAAAACACTGGTCTACATTGGGCATGGGGTGGCAATGTTTTGCTGCGGTCTACAGAAATACAGGAGGCTCGATAAATGAATTTCAAAGCGGGATTTTATATATGGGTGACGGTTCGGTATATACTTTTTGGGGCAATGCTGGGCAAGATTTATATTGCCATCAAAAACCACGTTGGAGAATTTCTCATTCAGATTTTGTATTGAAGTTTGAAGATGGTTCAAAATATTACTTCGGGCCTCAAATCAATGGCGGTTTGAAGCCGGTTGTAAAAAGCGAGGACGTACACGGCAATTATATAACATATACATATAAACCGGGAACGCTTGATATTGACTCCATTTTCGATACGGCCGGCCGGATTGTAAAATTTAAATGGTCGGAAGCTGCCAGGGAAGGCACCCCCACTCAGTTTATAATAAATAAACTTGACTTTATAATGGTACGATGGTCAAAAGATCGACAGGCTGTTGATTTACCATGGGCCGATTCCACGGGGTGGCCGGTAAAGAAAAATATGATAATGATTAAATACGATTATACCCCGGTGAGCTTTTATACATTAGAAAACGCATTTTTTAGCGGCCCAGCTTTGACCGGTGTAAAAAAAATCACCTATTCAAGCAGCGGTGACAGTGTAGTTAGCCCAATAGCCAACTATGAGTATTCACAAATCACTAAACAAGATGCAGCATGGTCGCGTGACTCGGCAGATGTGGGCCAGTTGGTAAAAATAATACAACCTTGGGGTGGTTTTATTAAATATCATTATCGAGCCGCTTATTATAAAACTTTAGAAAATGCTTGGGGCACTTGGGTTGTTTTAGGCTCAAAAGGCTTTTCAACCGAAGACGGTATTTTGCAGGATTCACTTTGGACCTATCAGTATGAAAATGAACCATCTACGGTTGCGTTCCCGCGCCTTAACGATAAGCGCTTTTGGTTTGTAATAAAAGTCACCAATAAAAAAGCGGGTGAGCACCAAACTCATACATACAGCGTTGGTAAGACAACTTGGCTTAAAGACAAGCCGATGCTGAAGACGATAATTGATTCTTCAGCCAGAGGCGAAGAACTAAAAAGGCGTACTTTTGTTTGGGCGGAACCGTCAGATGAATTGTATCATGTCTTGTCCGTACCTCGGTTTCCGCGAATTTTGAACGAAGAAACCAAAGTCGGAAACAACTATAAGGTAACCTATTATAAAAATTACAGTTATATTGACAGCACAGACATTAACAAATATTGCAGGAATTACGGCTTAGATATTGCCACAGCCGAATACGCTAGTTTCAATCCGGCCAGAAAAAGAATAACCACCAAGAATTACCTGCATAATCAAAATATTAATTATCTAAACGCAAATATTTTAAACAAAATAACATTTATAAAGGTCACGGAAATAAATACCGCAGCTTCGCCAAGCACCGTAATATTATCATCTGATAGCAGCGAATATGATCAGTTGCCTCTTGAGCCTTACAACGATGTTTCGTACGAGCCGTGCAGTTGGATCACAACAAGTTCGGATTTACACGGAAACAAAACGAGATACTTGCAACGAAAAAATGTTTCATTTATAGCCAGGGAATACCGTTATGACAAATACGGCAACATGGTAAAAAGCGCTGACCCCTTAGGCAATATAACCACTTACAATTACGGGTATGTTCCGCTATACAGCTCTCTTTATTACGAAGGGGTCTACCTATGCGGTATTTTCAACCAGCAATACGGCCTCACCAAGGGATATTCCCACGATCCTTTGACCGGTAGAATTATTTCCACTTATAATTATACTGCAGACATTACGGAAGCCTCAAGCGGTACAAGCCTAAATACATTAAGTTCCGCTTACACCGGGGATGACAATGAGATCAATTATGCCCCGGCAACCGGCTGGGATGTCCTGCCGCCCCCGCCCGGTTGTATGGCAATGTACACCAGGTATTCATACGATGGCTTGGGCCGGATCAATAAAATATGGCAACCCGGCGACCGGTATTGCCCAAAGCTTCCGGATATTGACGAACCCTCCAATGTCTATGAATATTACGACCGGGGAGATGCCGCCGGCCATCCTTATATAATTGAAAGGCAAAAACGCGGAAACGGCCAAGATAATGAGTATACTAAGATAGCGTATATTTACGATAGCCGGGGGAACTTGATACAAACCCAAAGGTTGATTGATCCAAACGACACCAGGGCGGTCATAACCAGCTACAAATACGACAGCCATAACTTAAATACCCGCCAAACCAGGCCTTATAACGGGCAGTTGGCAAGACTGGGCACCTATGCCGCTCCAGCTTGGAGTTCGCTGGCCAGCGACAGTTTTGTTTACGACGGCCTGCAGCGTCCGGTGAAAACCATTTACCCTGACGGCAATTTTGTTTCCAAGCAGTATGACGGCAATTATGAAATAAACACGGACGCCAACGGGCAAATTACCACTTTCCAATATGATCCCTTCGGAAATCTTGCTTCGGTGGTGGATGCCCAGGGGAGTGCTACGGCATATGAGTCCGACTGTTTGGGCCGCTTAAAAACCATTACTCCGCCGGCCGGCAATCCCAGCAGTTATTTTTATAACGGTCTGGGGCAGTTAACGGAAATGCAAACCCCGGACATGGGCGGCAAAAAATTCGTATACGATGACGCCGGCAACCTGCGTTTTATGCAGGACGCCAACCGGATGGGCGATCCTAACGGTAACTGGGTTTACTACCGGTACGATAAGACGGGAAGGATGACCTCCAGCGGTTTGTATAAGTATACCGGTACCGGGGACCCGATATTCGTTCCGTCCGACACGGGAAGCATTGAATACCTGCAGCCAACCACAATCAACATTTACGATGAATATTACGGGTACCGCGATACGACCATAGGCGCCGCTAATGCCAGCTGGTTCAGTGAGCCGAGCCAGCCGGACAGTTTTATCATAAGTGGAAACGGAGTATCTAATATCATAGGCATAAATGCAACATATGTAAGAAGTAAAAATATATATGCCACTGATGGGACGCCAGGTTCTACAGGAATAACAGAAGAAACCGAGCCCGTTGACTATGATACGGTTTGCTTTTGGGGTAAGCCTGAGTTATTCATTGGTAAAGCAGAAACCGATATCTTTTCAGATAGATGGAGAACATATATTGAACCAATTGATTTATCCCAGTTTTATAAATCCGATGAAGATACGATATTAGGGATATATTTATGCTTGCATAACAGAAACATAAATCCAAGCGCCAATGTTGTTTTATATAGATTGCCATACTATTATTATAAATACTACGCTGATGGCTACCTTTATTGTTATGAAAATCCTTGGAAAATTAAAAGTACAACTTGGCTTGTACAACCGAGCTATGGCGGAACGGACAGTGATGTAAATTATGAAAATGTAGCGGAAGATACATTAAACAAGTACGATTCAATGAGAACCGTTTGGCAAACAAGCGGTTGCGTGGATTCGGTGAATATTTCTGATTGGGCAAAAAGCTGGCTGAATGGAAGTTTGCTGCAAAACGGCATTATGATAAGCGAGGAATCGGATATAAACTTTTATTATGCAACAGTTAGCACTTATCCGCCGTATTTGAATATCATTACATCGGATACCGTGCCATGCAACATTACATTGAAACCCACCTACCCCGGTGCCGATTATTTCACCGTTTATTGGACAACCAGCGAACTGGCGAAATGCGAAGTCCAATATTCAACGGATGAAAGTTATTCTAACGTAATCGTATCACAGGATGAATATTTTAATCACAGCATAACTATTTCCGGTTTAAACCAGAACACGGTTTATAATTACCGCATCAAGGCGGTGGACAAGAGCGGGAATTTAACATTCACGAGGGGTCTGCAGTTCAAAACCGGCGATTTGCCAGGCATAGCATATTACATGTTCTCCCGGGGCAGGCCCACCGTTTCCATGTCCGAGGGCGACACCGCCGTATTCAGCTATGACGAACGGGGCAGATTACTGGCAAAGAAGACCAAACGTTCCGGAAGGTCTTACCTTGAAAGGCGCCAATACGACAAACAGAATAACCTGATCGCCTTTGAAACCACCAGCAACGGAACAACGAATTATTTTTACAATGCCATGGGGCAGCTATCATCTATCGTCTGCGGCGACAACCAGCTGGCCTCCTACACCTACACCGCCGCCGGGGCCTGTTCCACCGAGGCCTTCGGCAACGGGGTGAGCTCAATTTACTCCTACCACCCCCGGCAGTGGCTTAAGGCCGCCGCCATGACCGGAAACTCCGGAACCATGTTCAACCACGCCTACCAGTACGACGCCAACGGCAACCTGACCTTTGACGAGGACAACACCGGGCTAAGTTCCAGCACCGACCGCTATTATGCCTACGATCCCCTTAACCGCCTGACCTACGAGGGCAGCCAGCCCGGGCCGAATGCCATTGATGTCACATTGCCCGGGGTCGTCAATTACGGCCTGAGCTACCGCTACGATGCCCGGGGCAACCGCACTTCCGGGGCCGGAGCCTCCTACTCCTACTACCCCGGCACCAACCGCCTGCAGGCCGTAACCAACCCCGACGGCTCCCAGACCCCCTACGATTACGACGGCAACGGCAACACGGTCTACGACGGGCGCTGGCAGTACGAGTACGACTTCCAAAACCGGCAGAGCCGGGTTCACAGCGAAGCCTCCACCAGCATCAACAACATCAACTACACCTACAACGCGGCGGGCTTAAGGACCGGGTCGGTTAACAGCCTGACCCAGTTCGGGGGGCAGGTGGCCTCCCTGGCCGCCACCTTCCCCGAGCCCTACGAGGACCTGGTGGAGAGCGCGCCCAGCGGGGACGGCCACGACGACGCCCGGGACATGGGAACGCTAAAGGTCCACGTCAACGACAATTTCCTGTTCTTTGAGATCACCCACAAGTATCTCTACGGAACCTCCCAGGGGAACTACGAGAACATCTACATCGCCTTGGACACCGACCAGAAGTTCGGCTCGGGGGCTTCCTGGCTGCCGGATGACATCAAGGTGCGGGTCACCGCCGACAACGCCTGGGAGCGGTGCATAGTCATCTACGACGAGCAGAACTTTGGCATCTGCACCGCCGAGGGATTCAGACTGGAGAAACTGGAGACCGACGACGGCAAGAAGATGAAGGTGAACTACACCAACGGAAGGAACTCCAAGGCCATCATCAAAGTGCCGGTGGCGCTTTTGGGCAACCCGGAGAAGGTCCGGTTCGTGATAGTAAGCACCATGCCGGGGGCGGCCAGCTACAAGATCTCCACCGCCTGCGACGTTCTGCCGGGCGGCAAAAAGAGCATAGACAGCCAGCTGTTGACCGCCTATAACGAGTACACCATGCCGCTGGCTCCGGGGGCGGTGCGGAGCACCACCACCACCGAAGGCTATTTGTACGACAACGACGGGAATTTGATGGCCGACCTGGACGGGGAGAAGAACATCACCAAGCGGTATGTGTATGGGTTAGGCGGCAAGCATTTGGCAATGCAGATCAACAACACCGGCTACGGGCCGTACAGCAACGCCTGCGATGATACGGCCAACATCAGCATAGGAGGCGACTCCTCGCCCCTGACCTTTAACTTTACCACCGACAAGCAACAGGGGGCATTTGCCCTTCAGGTGAACGTGGGCAACCCCAGCGGAGTGGGCTGCAATGCCGGTAACTTTGGGCTTTACAACCAGGGTATAGAGGTGGAAAGCGCCAACTACGGGTATGTGCATATCTGGGTGAAACCACTTACCGCAGGTTCCTGGATGACCTTCCACGTATGGGACGTAAAATATGGCGACTGGAAGACGCTTAAGGGCGACAAGGACGGGGATATGTATTACGAAGCGGACCAGGACATGGCGGTGGGGCAGTGGAACGAACTGTGGCTAAAGTTGGATAATAACGATAAGGAATGGACCCAAACCAAAGTTCGTTCGTTTAGCATGCATGCCAGCAATAATGCTTCGTTCATAATTGACGGGGTGTATACTTGTTCCAGGGATTGGAAGACGTTTTATTATAGTTGTGACTACCTCAATAGCCCCAGAGTGATGACGGATGCTACCGGAGCAGTGGTGTGGAGACAGGATTATCTTGCTTTTGGCAGTGAGGCCGGGACAGTTGCAACGGGTAATACCCATAAGTTTACGGGGCACATAAAGGACGATGCTACGGGGCAGTATTATGCCAAGGCCAGGTATTTCACAACTGGCCTTGGGCGTTGGTCACAACCGGAGCCATTGTTGAAAGGAGTGCCAAGCAAAGGGTTCTTAATGAATTCGCAGATGTTGAACCCATATGTTTATTGCCACAACAACCCAATTAAATATAGTGACCCTGATGGACATTTGCCATGGAATGAAATTGCGGCAGGTAAAAATGATATTAGATCAAGTTTTGGACCACGCACAGATCCTGTTACTAAAGCGCCAGCAAGGCATGAAGGGATGGACGTTAGAATGCAAACAGGGACTAATTTGCGTTCAGCAGCAGCAGGCACCATAATAAATGTTGAAAATAAAACTACAGGCTATGGTACAAATATTACGATTCAACATGAAAATGGTTTTACTACACGGTATGGCCATATGAATTCTACTAGTGTTAGTGTGGGACAACAAGTTAATGAAGGACAAACAATAGGCACAAGTGGTAGTACTGGAAAATCTACAGGCCCTCATTTACATTTCGAAGTTAGACAAAATGGGGCAGCAATAGATCCAACTACTGTTAATTTAGGTGCTTATAATAGTTATCCATCGGATCCACAAGCACAACAAACAATAGAAAACCTTAAACCTTGGGGTGTTGAGTTTAATAAAGACCCTGCAAAAAGTAAACCAATACCTGAAGTGCAATAAAAGGAGGTGTATATGAAAAAAACATTATTTACCTTTCTAAGTATAATGGTGTTAACTTCATTGTTATATCCGTTGACATTGAAAGAATGTAATAAAATAGCAAACATGGGCATAGATAAAAAGAAACTGACAAATAAAACGCCATATAAAATTGCCAGTTTTATTGAAGACAGGAGGGATAACAATTTAGATACATCGTTTTATGAGATAAAACTTAATAAATCATTTTGTGTGTATGATGCAAAAATATTTTATATGACCAAATACGGAATATATAAAATATATATCTGTACAACAGTTGTTGAACAGGGATCTAAAGCTGATTACGTAAAAGTAATCACTAACAATAAGAATATTGTTATGGCAATTATTGCGTATAGATTTGATGACAACTTAGAAGGTTTTAGAGAGCACTATGATTGGAACAAGAAAGATTTTGGGCTGTCTATAGAATATAAGAAAACAGGCATGGTTTATTGGAAGAAAAATGATATAATTGAATTTATGGGATTGTGGGGAGCAAACAAAAAGTACTATTATTCAGGCATAAGCGTAAGTAAATAATTCAAAAGCCCCGCTACTTGCGGGGCTTTCAATAATAATTTTATGAACCCATAGTTCTTGTTGACCAGCCTTAGCACAGACAAGATGCAGGGCGCGGCCTCGGTGCAGGTGAACGTGGACGCTTCGGGCTACGGCAACTTTGCCTTCCCGGACCAGGGAATAAACTTCTCGGCCGGCAACTACCGCTGGGTTCACATCTGGGTAAAGCCTCTTACCGAAGGCTCGTGGGTCAGCTTCCATTGCTGGGACAGCACCAAGGCCGGCTGGCGCGACATGAACGGCGACAAGAACGGAGACAAGCTGTTTGCCGCCAATGAAGACCTGGAGCTTAACCAGTGGAACGAGCTGTGGGTAGACCTGGATAGGAATACTCAGGGGTATGTAGGCGGCACGGTAAGGGGCGTGCACATGCACGCCAGCCCCGGGGCGATTCTTAGGTTTGACGGGATATATACCTGCTCCCGCAACTGGAGCACGTATTACTACCATACGGATTATCTGAATAGCCCCAGAGCCATGACGGATGCGGATGGCAATGTTGTTTGGCGGCAGGATTATCTTGCATTTGGCTCCGAGGCCGGGACGGTTGCAACGGGTAATACCCATAAGTTTACTGGCCACATACAGGATGCAGCGACAGGTCAATATTACGCCAAGGCCCGTTTCTTCACAACAGCGTTGGGCCGTTTTAGTCAACCTGATCCAGCATTAAAGGGCCCGCCAGGCAATCCGCAATTGTGCAATCCCCAGTTATTGAATCCATATGTCTACTGTGTGAACAATCCTTTGAAGTTTAACGATCCTTCGGGGATGGTGCTGGAGTTGGCCGGTGATCTTGATGAGACCAAGAAAACGCTTGGTGAAATAGCCGGGAAGGATGCCAGCGCTTTAGGCTATAATAAAGACGGCACGGTTACAGTTACCGCAACTGCAGAACAGCTTGCCAACAACGAGGGCTTAAGAACGATTGCTAATATAGCTGGTGCGACTGAGAAATACCAATTTGCTGTATCGGCGGAGGCGAACTCGAATTCGTTTGGTGCTATTAATGAAAGTGTAACTAAACGAATGGAGTTTAGTACTAAATGGGCTACGCCCCCAGCAGGTTATGCTGGCAGAACGGTTGTTGCCAGTAAAGGTAGTTGGAATGCCCTTGACGGTAGTGGTAAGGTCCCTAGGATGGCAATTGCTTTTCACGAATTGACAGAAGTATTTGCCAGATCAAATGGCAAAGGTATGTATTATGAAAATGTTGTTAAAAACAAGGATGGTGGCTACGGACCAACAAGTCCGAGAAGTGGTGCGCACCCATACGCCATAGAGAGAGAAAAAATATGGCAAACGCAAGGAGCAGTCGGTAACAACTTTAATGGAGCTGCCCAATATGTGCCGTAATTTATTATTTGCTATTTTGGCTGTTTTGTTCATGACAGCTGATAATAAAGCCCAAACAGGTGGTAACGATACCACAGCCGCTATAAAAAAGGCTCTAAAAACAGAAGCATCACAGAGCCTAATTTATAAATGCGATAATGTTTCTGTGAAAGTTGAGGTTAACGAATCTACAAAAGATTATGTTAAGCTTAAGATTACTTATAGAAATGACAAGTCGCACGATATAGGTTTACTGCCATATGTAGAGAAAGAGAAACCAGGCCTACGACTTGAGGAAGATACACGTTGGGGGCCGTATGTGTCGTGGTTAGAATTTGGTCTTTGGGAGAACGATTTGTTGCCTAGAATTATAAAACTTAGAAAGTGTAAAACTTTAACAAAATATTATATCGTACAAAGAAAGGATATACCCCATAAAGGCGATTTATCTAAGTGTATTGGCGTTCTATTTAGTTACTTGGATGATTTAAAAGGTTACGATTATTTAATTAATAGTGAAAGGGACGTTGTCATACCTGCAAATCCTAACGATATGATAAATTTCCTTTATAAACTGAAAACATATAATTTAGGGTTTATAGATATCAGCTATTAAAATGTTGTGTTGCTGTTCACAGATTATTATTGCCAAATAACAAAACCCCCGCCATTTTATGACGGGGGTTTTGCATTTACTCGGGCCGGCAATCAGCCGGCCTGTTTTATCTGGCCTTCTTTAAGCTTCTCCCTATCCAGGAAAGTGTCTAAGAGTTGAACGATCTGCTTGCGCTCCTTGGCAGGCAGCTTCTCCAATTGGCTCACCCTGCGCCATAGCCGGTTGTCGCGGGTTTTGGGCGCCGCCTTCAATTTATCCAGGCCCATCAATTGGTCTACGGTCACGCCCAGGGCTTTTGAAAGTCTTGGCAGCAGGTGGGCCGGTATGTGCTTGGTCTGTTTCTCGTAGTAGGCGATCACCCGCTGCGGGATGTCAGTCTCGGCCTGCAGATCCCGCTGGGAAAAACCGGCTTCCCGGCGCAGCCTGGCCAGCCTGGTCCCAAAAGTCTCTTCGGGTATGTTTAAATGTGCTTCTCTTTTTGGCATAACGTCCCCTGTTGGTGTTATGCCGCTATTATACAGCATGGTCTCGGGCATGGCGGTTTTCCCCTTAAAAATAGTTCTTGACAAACTGATACGAGAATGGTATCATGTGTTGAACTAAAAATCAAGCATAAAATCGCCGTTGAAAAAACTTCATTTTTCCCTTGACAAGTTTTAAACCCGAGGTCTAAAAACATGCTGATAGATAAAAAAGAGATCGAACAGATAAAACAGAGCCACGACCTGAAGATCCTGGTGGAATCCTACGGGGTGCAGTTAAAGAAGAAGGGCAGCAACTACGTGGGCCTGTGCCCTTTCCATAAAGAGAAAACGCCGTCGTTCACGGTGAACCCCAAAACACAGCTATGGCATTGCTTCGGCTGCGACGCCGGGGGAGATATTATAAACTTCGTGGCCAAGAAGGAAGGGATTAACTTCAGAGCTGCGTACAAGAGGCTGGCCGGCACGGAAAGTTCCAGCGTTGCCGGGCAAACAAAAGCGGCATCTCAACCGGTGAAAGCCTCCGTGCCGGTCCCGCTCAATCGTTCCAGGTTATTGAATCGTGTCGTATCCTTCTATCATCAAACCCTGTTTGAAGACCAAAGAGGCTTGCAGTACCTGCAATCCAGGGGTATAACCGATAATAGCATCTACGAGGACTTTAAGCTGGGCTACAGCAACGGAACGCTTAACAATGCTCTGCCGCAGCAGGAAAGCGAGTTGAAGGAAGCCCTGAAAGAAATAGGCCTGATCAACGAGCGGGGCTACGAACTGTTTTACAACTGCGTAATCTTTCCTGTCTTTGACGATAACCAGGACTGCGTGGGCATTTACGGCCGGAAAGTAGAAAACACCAAATCCCTGATCCCAAATCCTGCCCCATCGGATATTGTTCATCTCTACCTGCCCGGCCCGAGGCGCGGGGTGTTCAACTGGCAGGCCGCCAAACGTTCGTCAATGCTGATCCTTACGGAATCCATCATTGATGCCTTGACCTTGTATAATGCAGGTTTTAAGGACGTTATCCCATGCTACGGGGTGAATGGCTTTACTGATGATCACGCCGCCTTGTTTGAGCGATATAAAGTAAACGAAGCATATATCTGCTTTGACCGGGATGAAGCCGGAGAAGCAGGCGCAGCAAGGATGACAGGGCAGTTAAAAAATAAAGGCATAGCCTGTTATAACATCGACCTGCCGGAACTGAAGGATGCCAAAGCCGATGTAAACAGCTTCTTTATTTTAACTGCCAATGCCCAGGAAACCTTTGAAACGCTGCTGCAACAGGCCAACCCCAAAGCGGCGATCCGATCCGAACGCCAGGTAAAGAGCGAGCAGCGGGACTATGAAAAGACGGACAGCGGTTTTACCGTGTGCTACGGCGACAGGCGCTACGAGGTGCGGGGCATATCCCGTGAGGGCGTTAAGCTTAAAGCCACGGTCAAAGCCCTGTCCGCCGTCCGCTCGTCAGCGGCCGCCAAGGGGCGTTTCCACTTGGACACGGTAGACCTTTACTCAAATAGAAGCCGGTTGTTCTTTGCCAAGGCCTGCGCCGTCTTGTTCTCCGAGAAAGAGGAACTGATCACCGGGGACATAACAAAACTGATCGACCTGGCGGAAAGCTGGACACCTGAGGCGGCGCCATCTGGTCCTTCCATGAGCAAGAGCGAAGAAGCCGAAGCCCTGGGGTTTTTGAAAGATCCAAAGCTGTTCGACCGGATCCTGGAGGATTTTGAGACCGTGGGCTTGACCGGTGAGAAAGCCAACAAGCTGATGGCCTTCATTGCGGCCACCAGCAGAAAGCTGGACGACCCGCTGTCAATCCTCATTCAATCGCGGTCGGCCGCAGGCAAGAGCACATTACAGGACGCGGTGCTGTCTCTGATGCCGCCCGAGGACTTTATGAAGTACACACGCTTGACCGGCCAGGCCTTGTTTTACAAAGAGGAAGACAGCCTGATGCACAAACTGCTGGCGATAGAGGAAGAGCACGGGGCCAGGGAAGCATCATACAGCATCCGGAACATCCAGTCGTCAAAATACCTTTCCATCGCGGCTACTGGAAAAGACCCGGTAACGGGCAAACTGCGAACCGAGGAATACAAGGTCAAAGGGCCGGTGGCCCTGATGATCACCACCACCGAGGTCGAGCTTGACTACGAGACCTCGAACAGGTTTATTACATTGACCATAGACGAATCCAAGGAGATGACGGCGCGGATATTAGTGAAACAGCGGGAGAACGAGACCATCGAGGGGTTGGTCAAGAAAGCCGAGACCGAGGCCGTAGCCCGCAGACATTATAATGCCCAGCGGCTTTTAAGGGCTATACAGGTTATCAATCCCTTTGCTTCGCAGTTAACCTATCCTTCCGAATCGTTACGGGCCAGGAGGGATCATAAAAAATACCTGGGACTGATTAAGGCCATTGCCTACCTGCGGCAATACCAGCGTCAGGTAAAAAGCGTTGAGCATAACGGAAAGATCATCGAGTACATAGATGTTATCCTTGACGACATCGAGCTGGCCAACAAGCTGGCCGGGGAAGTGTTCGGCCGCAGCTTGGATGAGCTGTCGCCGCCGTCCCGTCTGCTGCTGGGGATGATCAAGGAGATGGTGGAGATAAGCTGTAAGCGGCAGGGGATAGAGCCGAAGGATTATCACTTTACCAGGAAAGACATCCGGGACTTTTGCAAATGGAGCGACTTCCAGGTGCGCTGCCACATCAAGCAGCTGGAGGATCTGGAATACATCTACTCCGCCGTGGGCAAGAAGGGCAAGGAATACATCTACGAGCTGCTGTACGACGGCCAGGGAACGGATGATAAGCCGTTCCTGATGGGCTTGACCACAGTGGAGCAGCTTAGGACTTCGGGCCAGGCTACGGCAGGCGTTTAAGGGGCGAGGCTTCGCAGGTGCTACATAGACCGGAGAAGCATTGCCCCGCAAACGCAGACCCACAAGGCCATCTCGACAAAGCTCGATGACCACCTTGTGGGCCGTGGAGGGACGGCCACGAGCGGCACCCGCCCCCCTAAGGCGCTCATATGTAATTGCGCTAAGAGTTGCCCACCCCTTTGGGAGTACCTTGAATGGTGGGGGGTGCCAGGGCGGGGATGCCAAAGGGGAGGGCACGGCGGGGGGCGGGCCGGCTCGACTGCATAGCAGGCGGGTGCCGTAGCCTGTAACTACGAGGGCAAAATCACAAACCCCTTCGTTAGCAAAACATGGGGCATAACTCGGGGCTGAAGCCAAACTACGAGGGCAAAATCACCAACTACGAGGGCTAAAAAGGGCACTACGAGGGTACTACGAGGCCACTACGTGATTGATCGGCTGCCGCCGTAACTTCTTCTTTTAACTGCGATTAAAAAGAAAATAAGGCCAACTACGAGACTACGAGGGAGGAACCTATATACCGGATGCAAGGGGTAAAAAACAGGGCCAAAAAGCGGCAATTGCTGAAACCCAGTGTTTATGAGGGTCTTCAGATGGCATATACCATTACGATGGCGGTTTAATACTACTACGACAGGAGCAATTAAACAATGAACGACATCCTATCAGCTTTTACCGGTCAACTCAAGGTGAAGAACTACTCGGCCAAAAGCATTGCGGCCTACAGCGGGCATCTGGCGGGCTTCTTCGCCTATCTTAAGAGCCAGGGCATCGGCGATATCCGGCAGGTCAACAAGGGCGCGATCACAGCCTACCTGCTATCTCTCCGCGAGCATCTTACCAAAGCAGGCAAGCCCTACAGCACGTCTACCATGTGCCTTAAGGTGCGGGCAGTCAAGCGGCTGTTTGAATATCTGGAAAAGGCCAACGTGGTGTTGATCAATCCGGCCGAAGACATCAAGGAGCCTAAAAAAGCAACTTCGTTGCCGCGAAGCGTTTTGACACCTGAAGAAGCCAGGAAGATACTTGATGCGCCAAATCTGTCAACCACGGCGGGCATCAGGGCCAGGGCTATTTTAGAGGCGTTCTACTCCACAGGCTTGAGGTTGGAGGAGATGGCCAGACTTACCATCTACGACTGCGACCTGCAGGGTGGATATCTTCGGGTAAACAAAGGCAAGGGGGCCAAGGACAGGGTGATCCCCTTGGGAAAACATGCGGCGCGGTTTTTGAAGGAGTACATCACCCATATCCGGCCGCAGTGGACGAAGAATAATAAAGGGGTTAAGGCCCTGCTTGTCAATCGTCAGGGCCAGGCCCTGTCCACGGAGGTCATCGGCATCATGGTCAGGACATATGCCCGTAAAGCGGGCATCACAAAGAAGGTGTCACCCCATACCTTCCGGCATACCTTCGCCACGCAGTTAGTGAAGAACGGGGCGGACATCACGGCGGTGCAGAAGATGCTGGGGCACTCTGACCTGTCGGCCACCCAGGTCTACCTGAGGGTGGCCGGCACAGAGGTCAAGCGGACGCACAGCAAGTCGCATCCCAGGGAAAGGGAGAAAGAGCCAGGCATCACGCCGCATATTAAATCCATCAAGCAACCGCCTCAGAGGCAATTGCCTCATAAGCAATCGCTTCACCGGCCCCGGCAACTGCCATGATCGACCGGGTTCTTATAACCAAGAAGTACCGGGATCACCTGGCCGTAAAAAACTTCTCAAAGGTGACGGTCAAGTGCTATGCATCTCTTCTTAACTGCTTCTTCAACTACCTGGAAGAAGCGGGCATCAAGGACATCACGGCGGCGGGCAAGGATGCCATCAGGGATTACCAGGCGCATTGTTACGAGACGGTAAACGCCCGGGGCGAGCCCAACTGCGTGGGCACCCAGAACAACCACCTTAAGGCCGTAAAATGCTTCTTCCGCTTTTTGCGCCAGGAGGACTACATAGTGGCTGATCCTTCCAAGGATGTGGACTTTGCCCGCAAGCCCAAGCGTCTGCCGCGCTCGATCCTTACGCCTGCGGAGATGCGGAAGCTGCTGCATGCGCCGGATGTCAAGACCACCTTAGGCTATCGCGACAGAACCATCCTGGAACTGCTCTACACCTCGGGCTTGCGCAAGGCCGAGATAGAGGTTCTGCAGTTGGCCGACGTGGACTATCACGAAGGCTTTGTCCGGGTAAATGCCGGCAAGGGGAACAAGGACAGGGTGGTGCCGATAGGGAAGATCTCCTGCCGGTACTTGGAGAACTATGTCAAGGGGGTGCGGCCGGCGTTGATCCGGGACCCGTTGAACAACCACCTGTTTTTGACCCTGTCCGGCAAAAGGTTCGGCTCAAGCGCGCTGTGGTTTATGGTCAAGTATTATGCCAGGAAAGCCCGGATAAAGAAGAACATCAGCCCGCACAGCTTCCGCCACACCTGCGCCACGCTGATGCTTAGGAACAAGGCCAATATCAGACACATCCAGGAGATGCTGGGCCACGAGAATCTTAACACCACGCAAATCTACGCCCAGGTGAGCATCGCCGATCTCAAGGAAGTGCACAGCAGATGCCACCCCAGGGAGCAGGACAAAGAATAGATATTGGGAGCCTGTCCCGAGCCTGTCGAGGGACCTTCGTGTCTTCGGCGCCTGCGGGTGCAGACGCCTTTAGACACTCGGGCTTAATCTGATCCCCCGCCCGCCCGTAGTCTCGGCAACAGGCTTGGCCTGGTTACAGACAGCACAGCGTCAGCCGCTTGGCTGGAGCCTGCCCCGAGGTAAGCGCCTTGCCTTATAAGCGAGGGGTGCGGTTAAAAAATAAAACAGCCAATCGGCTGGCCGTCCCGCCCCCCGCCGTGCCCTTCCCCTTTGGAAACCCCTTCCCTGGCACCCCCCACCAAATATTGTACTCCCAAAGGGGCGGGCACTCTTAGCATGAAACAATCAGAATGCTTTAGGGGGGCGGATGCCGTTGTGGCCGTCCCGCCACAACCCTTGCCCTTCGACATGGCTTCGGCAAGCTCAGCCTGGCAGCTCAGGGACAAGGGGCTTCAAGCCCTTCATGGCTCTTGCTCCTCTGGTCTGTCATACCTACGTCGCAATCGCCACTGCGGGCTTTTAGCTGTGCTGTCTGGCCTGTTGCCTTCATGGAAGCCCGGCACCCGTCTGCCCCAGGGCTCCCAACTGATCGCGGTTAATATAAAAAGAGGCGTTGCCTCTTTCTTTTTTTAACTGCTTTTTATTGTTGACTAAACCATGCGTTTTAGCTATTATTAACAGGTTATATGAAGCCAAAAATACTGATCATAACATTGTTGCTGCTGGGCTTTGTTCATTTAGCTCAAGGCAGCATCCCGCCTTTAAACGGCGAAGTATCACTACGACTTTACGAAAATGACCCGTTTTGGGAAGAAAGTCATAATGATAAGATATCTTTGCCACGCCTTGTGTATCAAGGGGTTTTGCTTATTGAAGGCGGGGTCTGCTACCAAATAGTCCATACGGATTA